>JBBQMV010000056.1:0-11260 GCA_038329315.1 Bdellovibrionia bacterium
GTGTAGATCTCCGGATTCAGCTCCTTCTTCCGTCCACTTGGATCGAGGTATTGATACATTCCCTTGCCGTTTTTCTTACCGAGACGGCCGGCAGCGACGATCTTCGCGTTGAACGGAGCGGGCTCCATCCGAGCGCCGAATCCATCGTTTAGGATGTGGGCGACCTTCTCGCCAACGTCGATGCCGACTTCGTCGATCAGTTCCATCGGGCCCATCGGCATCCCGAAATCCAGCAGCGTATCATCGAGCTCCTTGATGTCCGCCCCATCGGCCAAGAGCCAGGTCGCTTCGTTCAAGTAAGGCATGAGGAGACGGTTTACGAGGAAGCCAGGACGGTCCTTCACGACAATCGGAGTTTTTCCGAGCTGCTTCGAGAATTGATAGATCCGAACGACGGCTTCGTCGTTTGTCTTTTCGCCCCGAATAACTTCGACGAGCGGCATTCGGTTCACCGGATTAAAAAAGTGCATCCCTCCGAAACGCTCGGGCTTGGTCATCACTTTTTGCATTTCGCTTACGGAAAGCGAAGACGTGTTCGTCGCGATCACGCAGCTATCGTGAACTTGGGTTTCAAGCTCCTTGATGACTGCCTTCTTGATTTCCATTTTCTCGATGACGGCTTCAACGACGAATTCGACGCCGTTAAATCCGGAATAATCGAGAACGGGCGCGATGAGATTCACCTTCTGCTGAAATTGGCGTGGGTTGATTCTCCGTTTTTTCAGCGCACTCGCGAAGATCTTCTGCGCGTGCTGCACTCCGAGACTAAGCGCGGCCGGTGTGATATCCTTCATCCGGGTTGCGACGCCCTTATCGGCGTAAAGCTGCGCGATACCGCCGCCCATGACGCCGGCGCCGATAACGGCCGCTGAACGGACGGGAGAGACCTTGAATTCGCCCGCGACTCCCTTGGACTTCTTTACTTGTTCGGTAAGGAAGAAGAGACGAATGAGGTTCTTTGAGATCGAAGTCGCGGCCATTTTGCCGAAGCCCCGCGCTTCGCGGTCCATCGCCGAGTCGCGCTCTTTGCCACGAATTTTCGGTTCGTACTTCGCGCCGGTATCGGAGAGCACTTGGATCGCCTCTAATGGGGCTGGATAATTTCCGCGCGTCTTCGACATCACGCCTTCGCGTGCCTTCTTTAGGATGAAGCTGCGTCCAAACGGGTTTTTCTCGAGTAGAGTTCCGACCATTCCGCCCGCGCCGCCGAGTTTCGGTTCCTTCGCGATACGCTCGCCGGATTGGAGGCGCTTCAAGTTCAGCTTTACCCAGGCTTCGACGGAGCCGTCGAAATTCTCTTTCGCCAAGCAAGCTTCAGCGAGACCGGCCTTCGCGGCGCGGTCGCCTGGCAAAGTCTTGCCCGTCAGGATCAAATCGAGTGCGGTGGCGATCCCGACTTTACGCGGAAGGCGGACGCATCCGCCCATCCCTGGTACGACGCCGATATTCACTTCCGGAAGGCCGATTCGGGCGGCCGGATCGGTGGACATCACGATCGCAGTGGACGCGAGGGAAAGCTCGCAGCCGCCGCCCATGGCGGTGCCATTGATTGCAACGATCGTAGGAAACGGGAGATCTTCCCAGCGATCGAGAAGCTTCTGGCCCATGCGGGAAATCGTATAAGCTTCTTCGGCGGTCTTCGTCGCGGCGATCATATTGATGTCGGCGCCCGCGATGAAGTTGCCCGGCTTTCCGGAGCGGAAGATCAACGCTTCGATTTCGCCGGCCTTCCCTTTGCGCTCGAGCTCATCGATCATTTTTTCGAATTCGGCGATCACGTGCGCCGCGAATTTATTGACCTTCTCGCCGGGCAGATCGAAGGTGATCCGAGAAAGCTTGAAGCCAGCGGTCTGCGAAAGATTCTCGAGCTTAAAAGCAGAGCCGGTCATTTTACTGTCTTGAGTTGCGGTCTTCTGACCGTGCGTCGTCATTTCCATGAAAGCCTTCCTTTTCCGATGCTTAGGTTCGAAAAGGGTAAAAGAAAAAAGGCCCAGGCTCAAGCGAGTAAGCTTGAACCTGGGCCTATTCAGGAAATGGGGATGTTGGGTTCAGCAAGTAGGTTCAAGCCCGGATGGGCGGGCTTCGCCCGACCGCAGGGCTTGAACTGTTCTAGAAGGTGACTACGGCGCTGACTTGGAACGTATTCATGTTCGAGTCACGAATGGTCCCGCGGAGCGCCTGCTTCTGCGAGTCTTGGGTCGAGGCAAGGCCGTAACTGTTATAAAAATAACCGTTATAGAGGCCGTCTTCCGACTCACTCGAGGTGAGTGGCTTATAGAACTTATACGCCAGACCGATCGAGATATTCGAAGCGACCTTCAAGTCGATGCCGGCTTGCGCCATCGCTTGAAATTGCTTCAAAGTATAATCGCTCGAAGGCGGATAGTAGTAGCCATACTGTTGTTGCTGCTGGTCATAGTTGATGTAACCCACCGAGTACGCACCGCCGCCACCAATATAAGGCCGAACCTTCGAGTCCTGCCCCGTGAGGTAAAGCTTTAAGGCGAGGTCGAACGTGTTGTTCTTAAAGTTCAGCTCGTTCGCCGGAGCATAACCCGCATAGGTGTTTTGCGTCCGAACGCCGTTTTCGCTGTAGGAGTATCCAAATTCGACCGCCACGTTATCCGTAACGTCGAGTCCGATGCCAACACCCGTCATGAACTTTGGCGAGATGTTGTAGCCAGAGCTGGAAACGGTGGAAAGCCCGGCGCGTGGAATGATCGAAACGCCGTTCTTAGAGGCCTTCTCACCGTCGGGCTTTCCCGTAGGGGCGACCGACATACTCGTGGACGATTGATAGTTTACGATCTGATCGCGCTGTTCTTGGACGATCGGCTTTGCCACGGCAACTTCGCCTTTCGGCGCGATCGACATTTCGTTCGAAGCCGAACCCGGGGCGTCCGTGATGGGCTTCACGACGGTTTCTTCCTTCAGCGTAGGCGCTGGAGTACCGGCAGCCGCTTCATCTTCAAGCGTGAACTTCTTGTTGATCTCGGCTGTGAGCTTCTCTTCTTGCTTCAAACGCTTGTCTTCAAGCTTCTGAATCACGAGTTCGTTGTTCACGTTCTCTTGAAAGCCGCGTTTCTCTTTCGACTTTTCAGACTGTTTTTGAATCTTTTGCGTTTCAACAATGACCGGAGGCGTCGAGACGGCTTCCGTCGCGGCGATCGGCGCAGGTGCTCCGACGGTATTGATGACGTTCTTCACTTCGACTTTCGTCGGCGCAGCGCTCATCGTGTTTTCGTCATCGTAGACCATGTCTGCGATAGCGGAACCCACGAGCGCCGAAGCTACGACGCTGGCCGCTAGAATGCGGAAAGATTGACCCTTGAACATGACTAACCCCCCTAAAAACCTGAAACCCCAGGCCCCCGCCCAGACTGTTCCGAATTGAGACGATATTTTTCCCTAGCCCGAATACGGCTCTGACGACTCAATAGGCCAAGGCCTATAAGGAAATCAAAGGCTTCTTCGAACAGGTGCGTTGTATGGGAATATGCCGCGCGTTGGCAAGAGCTTTTTTTCCTGTATCTTGCCGAACACTTAACGCGCCGAACTTCGCCTAAATCATGAGAGATTACGGACCCTTAAATGGTGAGTGATGCATAGAGTCCGAACTATTGAAAAGCTGCTCGTTGATCATCTTGGAGATCGAATCGGTGAGCCTCGCCAAGGCAGGCCGAATGAGATCGCGAACCACGAGTATCGCCAGCGATACGAGTACGGCCAAAATCAGAACGTATTCAGTCGTAGCCTGCGCGTCTTCGTCGGCGAGAAAATGATTCATTCGCCGGCCACTCTAACGGGATCCTTTAAGTACGTCTTTGTAGATTGCGTCAGCGGCTTGAAGGATCCGTTTCTCGGAAAGAAGCGCCGAGACTTCCGCGCGCGTGAGAAATTCACTGACCTTCGCGTCTTCGAAAAGAAGATCGATCCACTTCCCTGCGCCATCCAGCGCTCGGTGACTCGCGCGCTGGACCCAGCGGTAAGCTTCTTCTCGAGGCGCACCGGCGCGGACGAGTCCGAGGAGCACGTGTCCCGAGAGTGGAACGCCGCCGCTCGAGCGGAGGTTTTCGCGAACTCGGTCTTCGAGGACCGTGAGTTCGGAAAGAACTTTCGCGAGCCGATCGAGCGAGTAATCCGCGAGAATGAACGCATCGGGCAAAATCACGCGCTCGACTGCGCTATGGCTGATGTCACGTTCATGCCAGAGGGCGACGTCTTCGAGTGCCGGGATAACGTAAGAACGAAGCACCCGTGCACAACCCGTAAGGTTCTCCGCGGCGACGGGATTCCGTTTGTGCGGCATTGCGCTCGAACCCTTTTGGAGTTTTGAGAAACCTTCGCGCGCTTCGCCCACTTCGGAACGCGAGAGGTGGCGAATTTCGGTCGTGATTCGTTCCATCGACGCACCGGTAATCGCGATCGCCGAGAAAAGCTCGGCAAGGCGATCCCGCGGAAGAGTTTGCGTGCTGACGGCTTCGCGCTCAAGCCCGAGCGTTTTCAGAATCTTCCGCTCCGAGTCTGGCGAAAAATGCATGTTCGCGCCGACGGCGCCGCTGAGCTTGCCCGTGCGATTTCGCTCGAGGGCAGTGACGAGACGCTCGCGGTTCCGAAGCATCTCGGAATGAAACCCGAGGAAGCGAAGGCCAAATACCGTCGGTTCGGCGTGCATCCCATGCGTACGTCCGATGGCGACGAGCTTGCGGTGTTTAAGTGCGAGGCGCTTGAGCTCTTTCAGCGCGCGATCGAGACTTGCGATCAGGATTTTTCCGGAAGCCTGCACGGCAAGCGCCATCGCCGTATCGACGACGTCCGTGGAAGTGAGCCCGTAGTGAAAGAAGCGTCCGGCCGGGCCGATCTTCTCGGCCACAAACGTGGTGAACGCGAGAACGTCGTGTTTTAGATCACGCTCGAGCTCGCTGATTTCGGCGACCGAAGCAGCGGCGCGCTTCCCTCGGAATTCGGATTTCAGAACCCGCGTGCCTTCGCGAATGAGCTCGGTCCCCTCTTTGCGCGGCAGAATTCGCTCGCGGAGCTGGACCTGGGCCACGGCGAGTTCGACCTCGAACCAGCGTGCAAACTTTGCGTCTTCGAGCCAAATGGCGGTCATGGCTTCGCGGGAGTATCGGGCGATCATAGGGACTCTCCTCGGGTGGCTCGTTTGTACACGTCGAGATAGGATTCCGCCATGCGGTGATGTGAGAATCGTTCGATCGCGTGCTTCCGAAGCGATTCGGAATCAAGCTTCTGGACTGCATGCAAGGCTTCGCTCCAGCGCGTATAGGTTTCTTCGTCGCCGGCGTCCCGTGGAAGGTCCACGACCAGACCCGCATCCGGACTGACGATCTCCGGGATACTTCCCCGGCGTGAACCGACCACTGGCGTTCCTGAAAGCATCGCTTCGACCATGACGAGGCCGAATGGCTCGTCCCAGATCACCGGGAATAGGAGCGCGGAGGCTTCGGCCAGGCACTTCGCTTTTTCTTGGCCCGCGAGCGGTCCGATCCACTGCGCCCCCGAGAGAGCTGCGCGCAACCGTAGTCCGAGCGGGCGATTTCCACCCGCGATTGAGAGCGACATTTTCGCCCGTCTCGCGATCTCCATTGCGCCGACAAGGTTCTTCGTCCGGAGAGTCGTCTTCGACAGGAAAATCGGCGAATCTTTCCGCTTCGTAGCCCCGAGCTTTGCTGGGAGATCGAACTCCTCCGGGTTCACGCCATTATAGACGAAGGTTTTCCGTCCGTGCCGTTCGGCGTGGTTCCTCGAGAGGAAGACCGTATTCGTGGGGAAGACTTCGCCGCGCTTCCCATTGCCATGAATCGTCGTGACTGAGGGAGGAACGCCATCGCGGAAAAAACCGGCCTCGGGTGGGGCCTGGAAATGAACGACCTCGGTCCCTTCCGGGATTCGGGTAACGAGACTTTCGGCCGATCGGTCCCCGAGGGGAATCGGAAGGAGCGTCACTCCCCGCGGAAGGTGACTCCCCTCGAGTGCCGCGACGGTGACTTGATGACCGAAATCACGCAGACCCTCGGCAAGCCAAAGGACGACGCGCTCGACGCCGCCGTAATCTTTCGGTGGAAGCGACACGGGATGGAAAAGTAGAATTTTCAATCGTTACTCCGTGGCCTAGATCGGCAGAACGCGCTTCTTTTTCCGCGCTCGCCGACGGGCAATTTCGATCGCCGCCAAAATCGGTCCGTACTCGCCCATCTGCGGATAACTCCGGTGGTGTGCATGCCATACCCGGCCGGCTTTTCCCCGTACACCGATGCCGCGTTTGAAGCGCCGCTCACGATGAATTTCGGTGGTGATCTCGGTTTTATCAGAATCGATTTCAAGCCCCGGTAAGCTCTCGCGAATTTCGCGAAGGAGCCGTCGTTCAGCCACGATCTTCGGATCGCCTTTCGTCTTTACTGCGTCGGCCGGAATCCACGCACCCACTCGGACGCTCGTCTTCGGATTCTGGTAGACGGAAAGGCGAACCCAGCCGCCGGACGGTGAACGCGAAACAAGTTCAGCGGGTTCACGGAACGGAAATGGGTTTTGGCGGAACCTCACTTCGAGTTCATAGCGATCGTACTCTTTCGTATCGAGATCGAGCTCGATACTCTTACGGGATACTGCTTCGAAACGAGAAAGAGTTTCCGGATCGAGTTGGTGAGAAAGGATGAGCTGGTCGAACCGAAACAGGTTCATTGGGCCACCAACGGCAGCTGCCTGTCCCTTCCCTTTCTTGTCGCCCTCGTAAAACCCTTCCCAAGTTCCGGAGGAATCACGTTTGAAATGCGGCTTCGTCTCGTCGGATAAAAACTCAACACCAGAGGCGCGAAGTACTCGGCGGAACTCTTCCTTCAAAGTATCGAAAATTTCGTCTGAGAAATATGCGTTCCGAAGCGCGAAAAGATCGGTTGCGATTTGAATGGGCTGCGGAGCACGGTGAACCCATGACTCTTCCCGGGAGAGGAAATGACCGAGACCGCGGAGGAGTCGTCCGCCACCTTCGCCAACCGAAGACTTCTCGCGAGGAAGCCGAATTCCGCGGGCTAGCGGACTCACAACTTTCCGGACAATTTTTTTCCAACTTGCGGCCGTGTCCGGAAGAAACGGTATCCAATGGACGCGCGTATCAGTCGTGCGTTTCACGCGGGCGATGAACTCGGATTCGAAAGCGGCTTTCCATTCGGTGCCCTCCTCCATTGATTCGACGACCTTTAAAAGCTTTTCGTAAGCGGGTCCCTGGAGCTCGAAACCCGGCGTCCCGAGTCCCCGCTCGGTGAGCGGTCCCTGAATCCAGAGTGAAGTCTCCGGTGTGAGACACTCCATGCGCGCGCGAACATGCCCTATGAGGACGGCTTTCGAAAGCCCCCACCGTTCGAGCATGCGAAGCAGGATTCCGTTTTGTTCGAGCCCGAAAAGGATCCGGCCAACAAACTCGCGGCGCTCCTTCCGTTCCGGCATGATGAGAACGCGGTCGCCCTGACGAGAGAGCAAGAGGGCGGCGACCCAGGATGCTAAACCTTCACCGAGTATCGCGTAATCGTACTTTCCTTGAGACTCCATCCTAGACGGTGATCCCGCGCTGGAATTCGACCGGAGTCACGCAAGTTCCGATGGCTCGACAAACCACTACCGGTGTTTTCAAAAAGTTCGCCGAGGAGACAGCCTTGCCGCCCTTTTCCGGAGGCATCGGCGTTACGACCTTTTGAGCAACGAATTCGATTTTGCGGGAGCTATTGCCGATTGTAAGGATACGGCCGATCGCTTCGATATAATCTCCGACGAAAACCGGGGCGATAAACTCGACTTTCTCGTAAGCCCGGAACAGTCCTTCATCTCCGTCGAGGCGGATCAGGAGTTCGGTCGCCACGTCTCCGAAGAGCTGGAGCATCTTTGCTCCGTCGACGAGTCCGCCGGCGTAGTGGCCGTCGTGGGCGCCCATGCGAAGCCGGATCATGACTTCTCCGGTCGCTTCGATTCGAGGATCGGTCTTCATTTCGCCTTTGGAGTCGGTCATGCGATATAGAGTCGCGTTTTTTTCGGCCGCTGTAAACCCACACCGGTCAGGCTTAGTCTTTGAGGGCTTCGGAAAGGCGGTCCCAAATTCGCTCTGACGCGCCACGATGGCGACGATTCGCGTCTTTCCATTCTTGACGGCGATCGCTGCGAGTTTGGTTCTCGGCCGCGAATTCGGCGCGCAGCCAGTCGAGGAGGTCCTCCGCACTTCGCCCGGTATTTCCGGACAACCGCGGGTCTCCGAAGAGGCGAAGCTGGGATTGTTTCTTGAGAAGTGGGATTTCGTCGAACTTCTGCTGACCTTTCGGTCCTCCGTAAATCGGGAGGCCGTAGATCGCAGGTTCGATCGTGCTGTGGATACTCGAACCGAAGCCGCCACCGATGAATGCCCAGTCCATCACGGAGTAAAGCTCGGCGAGAAATCCCATCTCGTCGACCACCACCGCGATCTTTCCAGCCGGTCGGATTCGTTCGGCTAACGAAGTTCGCATCGGGGTAAAGCCCCGCTCGCGCAAAAGAATTTCAAGTTCAGAGATTGAGCGAGGATTAATTTTATGCGGGACGATCCAAAGCGTTCCGGGAATGGTCGTCGAGGCGTCCAAGGGAACGGCGCTTAAATCCGGTGCCCAAGCGCTACCAATGGTGCCCCAGGGGCGCGGCAGATCCGAAAATTCATGTGTGAGTTCCGCCACTCGGGGATGGGCGTTCTCGCTCCGTTGAAAGACGCGGTCCCAACGCGGATCGGAGCCATGGTAAAGTTTCGCGGCCGGGAAGCGCCGAGCGAGTCCGGGCTCGTTCTCGGGATCGAAGCTAAAGAAAATAATCCGCGGGATCGACCCGCCGAAGATTCGAAGAATTCGTTTCGCCCAGAGGATTGAGCTGCGGGGTTTTGCGCCGATAATGGCGAGCGGGATCTCGAGTGCCGCGAGGCTGTCCCATATCTCCGGCCAAGCCTCATACTTCGCGGTAATGAAAAGATTCGGATTGAGCGACTCGAGCGCCCATCGCCAGCCCCCTTCCAGCGGTGAGTAACCGGTATAGAGTGGCGGTGCGCCTTCGAGTTTACGCGCCATTTTATGGAGGTGGCTCCAGGCAGAGGTTGAAAAGACGGTAAGAACGAGACGCGTATTCGGCTCACGCGACGCGCGCTCGACCAGTGGCCAAAGGCTTTCAAGCTCCCCCATGCTAGCGGCATGAAACCAGACGCGCTTTTCTTCGGAGCGCCTCTCCGGGATGGCCGCAATGAGTTTCGGGAGCTTCAGCGTTTCCGCCCATCGCTCAGCGCCGACCAGCGTGCGTCCGAAGAGCGAAAAGATGAAACGGAAGAGCTTTCGATAAAACCGCATTCCGAAGGAGGCGTAAGCGGCGGACTGCCCGCCCGATTGAGGTCGACCCGTTACAGTCACGATGACTTCCCTTCAATTGGCGCGACGGCCGCTGGCGGCAGTATTGTTTTCAGCGCGCCCTCGACGGAGCTCACTTCGATGCGTCGGAGGCATTCGTAGCGGCGAACGGGACGGAAGCAGAGTGATCCGTCTTTGCTACAGGGCGAGCACCAGAGTGGTGATTGAACGGGTTTTGATTTTTCGTCGAGGGGGCCGAATCCGAAATCGGTTCGAGTTGGGCCGAAGATGGTGACGACGGGCGTGCCGACGGCTTCCGCAAGATGCAGGAGGCCGGTATCGGATCCGAGAACTGCGGTGCAACTTGCAAGAAGTCCTGCGAGTTCGGCGAGACCGTACCTACCGATGCCGTCGGTGAATGGGACGCCTTCGCGCACAAGTGCATCACGAAGTGCGACGGCGCTTTTATCGGATTTCGTGCCGAGGATGAGCAGCTCTTCCCCTTTGCGATCGCGGAGGTGGCGCTTCATCCATTCGAGGTAGCGCTCCATGGTCCATTCTTTTCCTGGGCAGGCCGATGCTGGCACGATCGCGATCCGAGTACAGCCTCCCCGCCCTGTCGCCTCCGAGGCGAGTAGCCATCGGAGATTCGGGCGTTCATTTCCGTACCCACCGGCGATGAGCGCGCATTTGCGTGCGAAATGGTGAGGGCGAAGCGAGACTGGCCAATTCCGCTTGAATATTTCGTAGCCGATTCGGCGCATGCGCTCTTTTGAAATTTTCCGCCAACGCGTCTTTGCTGAAAAAATTTTAAAATAGAGACGGGCGATTTGGGTCCGGAGTGTCGAATGGATATCCAGAACTTCGGTGAAGTCTTCACGGCGAAGCTCGGCCAAGAAGGAGAACCAGGCGGGAAGTCCGCCGCCTGCTCGCCGGTCGAAGCTCCAGACTCTCTTGATCTTCGGGTTTCCGAGGATGAGCCCTTCGAATTCTTTCGCAACGACCCAATGAGTTTCTCCCGCGAAGGGAGGCTCAAGAACGGACTGGGAGAGAATAATATCTCCAAGACTACTCAAGCGAAAGATGAGTCGTTTCATGTGGCTACGTTCAGTCTGCGTTCATTCTGATGATTTAGGAATGTTAAAAACAAAAAAAGCCCGAAGGATAAATCCCTCGGGCTTTTGTCGACCGGTGAGCGGGTCGCCAGCACATGCGCGTGTTGGTCGCGCAATACCTTGACCCAAGACGCCGGTAATTCGCGTCGTCTTGGGTCCAAAAAAAATGGGGGCATCGTGCTATGTTAGCGCCGAACTTCTTCGGTACTATTTTTGCCGCTGGCAGGCTTAACTTCTGAGTTCGAGATGGGATCAGGTGGAACCCTGCCGCTATAGACACCCCCAAACTAACGAAGAACTTTTGTTCTCCAACGAATTGCTGAGAAAATTTTGTAACCCACCGGTATGACTCCGGCGGGTCGCGCCTTCTAGCTTTTTCAAGCCGTCGGCCGCGTGTAACGCTTTTTTATTCAATCACCTGATTATTTCAATCAGTATGATGCGTTTTGAATAGTGCTTAAATTACAGATCGAACCTGCGTTCGTCTGCTCTTCCACTCTTTGCTTACTCGTGCTCAGAGAGCTCCGAATAGGCGAAGGAAGTAGGAAGATAAGCCTCTCGTCCGATTAGTAGTGGTCAGCTGAGTGCATTACTGCACTTACACACCCACCCTATCAACCTTGTCGTCTACAAGGGGACTTAAAGGGGACTTAACGTCCCGGGAGAAGTTGTTTTGAAGAGAGTTTCCCACTTAGATGCTTTCAGCGGTTATCTCGTCCGGACATAGCTACCCAGCTGCTACCACTGGCGTGATAACTGGAACACTAGCGGTCCGTCCATCCC
>JBBQMV010000057.1:0-11009 GCA_038329315.1 Bdellovibrionia bacterium
TTCGCTTTTCGGAGCACACGCTGGTCAAAAAGAAAGATAATCGCGCGCTACTTCGTTGGGTGTCGAACTTAGTAGCGCGCAAGACTGAAATCCTTCACGTCATCGAGTTGTAACCAAACTCGAGATCAGGGGCTACTTGACATAGCAATCAGAATTGAACCCCAAATTAGAATTAAAGAAACGAATACTTGCACCTGACTCATATCTGGTGCCGTCTTCCGAGGTTAAATAACTATAAATAGTAGGATTTCCAATGAATTTTCCATTATTTATTAGGCCACGAGCTACGATATTAATATCGTAAATTTTGTTTCCGACCATCTCACGATATTGAATTTCAGCTTTCGCAATAACTTGATTTGTAGCTGAGCTACTTGTTTCATCTTTCGCAAATAGATTACTCTTTACTTGTTCAGAGTCAGCGACATGTTGTGATCCTTCAATGTCGTAGGACTTACAACGAAGGTAATAACTATTAAGAGCTGGGTCCCACTCTTTTGCAAAAGCCGTCACACTTGAAATGACAGTTAGGAATAAAACTCCAATAATTATTTTTTTCATTTTTTTTCTCCATTCATTTACCTAATGTTTTTCGGGCTCAATCCGGCTCGAATTCCTTCGCCTTAGTGATGAAGATGGCGCTTCGGAAGCGCAGGCGGCGCGACCGGTGCGTAGCTGTTCGAATCCACGCAGGTCATTTTTTCTGCGATCATCGCGGCCGCGCAGGCATCGCGACGTTTCGAA
The DNA here is from genome assembly GCA_038329315.1 of Bdellovibrionia bacterium. Classification (GTDB taxonomy): domain Bacteria; phylum Bdellovibrionota; class UBA1018; order UBA1018; family UBA1018; genus JACMQW01. The sequence continues at coordinate 745 of JBBQMV010000057.1, forward strand.
GGCTTTAGGTAAATCGTCGGCGGCGGAGCAGGCGAGGCCGATGGGCCCGGTGAAGGTGTTCCTGACGGAATAGCCGATGGAGCTGGGGCCGGCGTCTCTTCATCGAGCGTCGCTTCGAGTTCGGTGACGTCCGCGGTAGTCGTCGCCGTCGGATCATCGGTCAGCGCTGCGCAAGCTGTGAATGCGGCTCGAATCGCGGCGGCCGAAGATGGCTTTTCGACCGAAATCGTTTCTTCCTTATCGTTCGCAGTAAACGCGAGCGAGCAGGTCCAGGCGCCGGTCGTGTCCGCGGACGATGCGAACAGCGAAGCCGCTACGCAAGGGTATTGGTTCGAGTCCAGATACTTTCCGCATTCGACCTTCGGAGCCGCCGCACTCGCGGCGCAGGTCGCGGAAAACGCCGCGAGCATTTCGGACTTCGATTTACCGACGACGACGTAGCGGGTTTTCACGAGACCGTCTGCACTCGTCGTCGCCGCGTCGGAATAAAGCATTTGGAAGGTACAAAACTCGGGTTCCGTCTCCGCAAATGCCTTCGCAATGCGAGGATCTGGCGAGGTCATCGCCGGCTCGACGCCTTTTCGGTCGCAGCCGACGAGCGAGGCCACGGCAGAAAGCAGAACGATCGACTTCAAGCGGGAAACGTTACGCATAGACGCGATCCTTATCGCAGTCGACGCATAGCGTCAACCCTATTTGGCGTCCCGAATTATTTCGTTTTTACGGCGAATACGCCCGGACGTCCGGCTTTGCCGCCGACTTTTCCTGGGAGGCGAGGAGCGGCGTCCGCCGGCTGTCCCCACTTGCGGGCTTTCGGAGCCGCGTCGGCACCGAAGGCTGGCTTGCGGTCGCCGTAGGTCGGACGATCGCCGAAGGACTTCCGTTCGCCGCCGAAGGCTGGCTTGCGGTCGCCGTAGGCTGGACGTTCGCCATAGGACTTCCGTTCGCCGCCGAAGGCTGGCTTGCGATCGCTATAGGCTGGCTTGCGATCGCCGTAGCGTCCGCCGCGGTCATCTTCGCGTTTCCGCGCGCCGTAGAACCGGCTGGCCCGTTCGGAGTTTTCGCTGTCTTTCGAAAGGCCGTTCGCGGCTCCGCCGACGCGGATCACGGTGCCTTTACCGGTCATCGGAGCCGAATTCACGAATTCGCCGGTCGAGGCGCTGCCGCTGTAGCTCGGAGCAGGCTTTTCTTCACGCGTATCGGAGAACGTCTCCGGCATGATGACGGTGAGGTAACGGCCGATGACTTCTTCGACGGTCATGCCCGCGAACTTCGCGCGCAGTTCTGGAGAAACGAGTTCCATCGCCCGCGCATGATTCGTCACGGCTTCGAGCTTTTCGAGAGCGGCGCCGATCTTCTTCGCGCCGACTTCTTTGCGAGTCGGGATCCGACCTTCGAGAATCCGGGACTTCGTTACGCGTTCGATCCGGCCGAGGAGTCCCCGGTGGGAAGGCGTCACGAGGCTCATCGCGTAGCCCTTTTTCCCCGAACGAGCCGTACGGCCGATGCGGTGAATGTAGGAGTCCATTTCGCGAGGAATCGAGTAGTTGATGACGTGGGTGATGTCCTTCACGTCGATGCCGCGGGAAGCGACGTCGGTACAAACGAGCATCATCACTTTACGCTGACGATAATTATTCATCGTACGTTCACGGGCTTTTTGGTCCATGTCGCCGTGGAGGCAATCGACCGCGTAGCCACGTCCGGCGAGATACTGGGTCAGGTCGACGACGAGGGACTTCGTTTGGCAGAAGATGATTCCGTAAAATTCGTCCGCGGCGTCGATGATCTTGCAGAGGACTTCTGGCTTATTCGACTCGGAAGTCGCGAAGTAGCTTTGCTCGAGGTTTTCTGGGAGCATTTCGGTCTTGTTGATTTCGACGCGCGCTGGCTCGACGAGGTATTGGTCCGAAACGTTCCGGACTTCACGGCTCATCGTCGCGGAGAAGAGCCAGATGTTACATTGGCGGTCTTCGTCTTCGCCGATTTCGATTTCTTCATTCAGGCCTGGAATCTCGGCGAGAATCTTTTCCATCTCTTCTTTGAAGCCCATCGAGATCATTTCGTCGGCTTCGTCGAGAATGACGATCGAGACGTTCGAAAGATCGAGCGTACCCTTTTCCAAGTGATCGATCACGCGACCGGGAGTTCCGACCACGACTTGGGCTCCGCGACGAAGGGCCGCGATTTGGTCGCCGTAGCCGGCGCCGCCGTAAATCGTCGCGGCCTTTACGCCGAGGTATTTACCGAGAAGTTCGACTTGGCCGGCGACTTGGATCGCGAGTTCGCGTGTCGGGCAAAGAATGATCGACTGAACTACGCGAGCCATCGGATCGAGGCGCTCGAGGAGTGGGATCGCGAAAGCCGCGGTTTTACCGGTGCCGGTCGCCGCGAGACCGATGAAGTCGGTCGCTTCGCCGAGAAGAATCGGAAGGGCCGCGGCTTGGACCGGGCTTGGCGTTGTGTAACCCAGTTCCGCGATCGATTTCTTAATCGCCGGAAGAAGTTCGAGTTCGTCGAAAGACGCGATCGGTGGAACCGTCGGTACGTAAGCGACTTCGGGTTTGCGCGGCTCGATTTTTACGCCGGAGGAAAGGGAGATCGGGGAAAGAATCGCGGAATCTGGCTTGGACAAGGAGGCCTCTGTTTCGGCGGAATTTCTTCCGCGGTACGAAGCCTCACTCCTACAAAGTTCCCGAAGGGGAAACGAGCCGGCTTCCGTTAAAGATCGTTGGATCGAGGGTTTTCTAACACGCTGTTCCGGTAATAGGTGGAAAATGATGCGGACGGATGCATTTCTCTATAAATTGTATTTATTGAACAATATCCGGCGGATAAAATCGAAAATGGCCGGTCCTCCGAATTTCCGACGGACGGGGAGTCGAATTTTTCAGAACTGAGCGACAACGCAGGCCGGACTGCAAACGGCTCCTTGAATCACGCTCTCAAGATAAAAAAACAATAATACCATATAGTTAAATGAAATTATTTTTCATTTAGGCTCCCTATCGATTCGGCCGAAATGTAATTATGGAATTTCGATCGACCGGCTTCTTTCATGCTTTCGCTCTTTCGGCCCTGCTCGCCTGTTCGACGATCGGTTCGGCATTTGCGACCGGACCCTGTCCCGTACTTTTAGAGCCGGTCGCCGGAAAAGTTTTTCGCCGCGCGATTGAACTACATTCGGCCGGTGGCGCGGACGGAATACTCCGATATCCGGTGGGGGTCGATCCGACTGCCCATCCGGATTGGCACCTCATGTTCGGTTTTGAATCCGAATACACCAAGGACGAATCCGGAAAGTTACTCCAAGTCTACGGGCCGAAGCCCGAGTTCGGCATCAGTCCTTCCACCTGGATCGCGATGAGTCCGGAATCGCGCGTCGATTGGGTAAAGCAGCACCTGGGCAGTAATCCGATTTATGCGGAACAATCGCCACTCATCAAAATAAACGCCGATACGAAGTATGCATTTCTTCCAGAAAACCTGAGTTATGATCCGACGGGCAACGTCGAATTAATCCTCTCGCCGGTCGACACTCTCGAGGAGTGGCAGTCCCAAATGAATTTCGTGAACGAAGAGTTCGGAGTCGGTTCGATGCAGGGGATGATGAGTACCCCGCGTGACCCTTACTTCGGAAATGTCGCGGGAGGCTCGCGCGAGCACTCCTTGCGAAACAATCTCGGTTATTTGAACTTCGTGCATGATTTCGACGTGCTCGAGAAACTCGAATTTGGCGCTGGGCGCTTCGCCGTAAATCGGACGAAATCGGTCGCTCAGACTTTCAAGCATCCATGGCTCGGACCGATCAGCGACGTTAAGCAAGCCCGAATGGCCGACTTTTTAGAGGCCAACGCGAGCGGGCAGAAATTCGATCCTCGCTATACCGAAAAGATTCGGAAGCGGGACGGTTCCTTCAAGTACATCGGAAGCACGGCATACCGCCCGGATATCGGCGGATCTCAGCGGATTTCCTTCGAGATCCGCGACGCCCATAAAAACGTCGGGCTGATCGAGAATCGAATGGTCCGAAACGTTTTCTATCAACAATATGGACGCGACGTATTCGCGAACTTTTCCGGATTGAAAGCATTTAGCCCGGTCGAAAGTTACGGTCGACTTTCCGCTCGGAGTCGGCGCATGCTCGAGTCCGTATTTCCCTCGAAAGCCATTCCGGGTACCGAATACTATCCGGAGGACCTCATCGCGATCGAAGTCTATCGAAACTTCGGCTATCCGATGCGAGACTGGTCCGAGCACGTCCGGGCATTAGGGAATCCCGAGGGCCTCCAGCGGCAGGTGGAAAAGGCGCAGCGCGCTTACGCTCGCAAAATCGAATCGATTGCCAAGCGAATGGAGAATGGCCAAATCGACGCCCGTCAGGCGGGCATCGAAACGGAAGGCGCGCTCGCGGAGTTTTCGAAAGAGAGCGGTCTCGCTCACGAATTCGCGTTTTGGCAAGACGAGCATCTCACCCACGATGTCGCGTGGAACTCCTACATGGAAAAAGTAGTCCGTGATTCGACCGAGTTCACTGTTGCGTTCCCCGATGACGTTTGGGAAGGGCCGCTCAACCAGAGGCTTGCGCGGTTTCAGAAAAAATGGGCGGATCATGTTCAGGTCGTAGACAACGTAAAATTCAAAGTGAACCAATCCGGGTTTAACACTGCGAAATCTCGAAAAGTCCTGGCGATCTCCACGGCGGGCATGGCCTCTGCCGACGTCGACGCGATGACGTCGGACTACGCGAAAGCGTTTGCGCGCGGAACCGTCTCGTGGCCGCTTGGCGAAGATGCGGGACACCTTCACACGCGCTTCGGAACGAAGACGATGGACTACTATGGGTGGTTTAATATCAATGAATACCGTTCGAGTCCGAAAAGGCTCGAGCCATTCATGGTTCTTTCCCCCGGCGAGGAGCTGAACCTCCGCACTTATATGCAGAGTGCGAAGGACCATATTTCGACCACGGTCGGATCTAAAAATTACGAAGGAGTAGTCAGTGGTGAAACCGTGGGCCACCTCGACAATAACTTACCGATTAATGCGAACGAGGGCCATAACTGTACGAGCTGGCTCTGCACGGCGCCGATCGGCGAAACGAGTGGCGCTCCGGTGCTCGAACTCATGGGCGCGACGAAGAGCTATAATATTCACACGTCACCGAGCTGGTGGTCGATGTACGTGAGCGGAATCGGCCGGTCCGAACGCGTGCCGTTTGTCGCCTACTGGGATAACTCACTCGATAAGGCGGCGATGACCAGCCGACTCCAAAACGCGGTCGATGACGCTTTTCAGTGGAGCTTCAACGCCCACTAAAGACGCTCAGTACGGCATCTTGGGCCACTTGGCCTGCCACCGTTCCGAGATCCATCGCGGTAAGCGATTCCGGTAGTTTCTGACGATTCGTGCTCAAAGTGAAAAGCACGTCCCCGTCGAAAGGGGTGTGAAAGGGCTCGATCACCCTGCCCAGAGCGGCGTGGGCCATGGTCCCGATCCGACGAAGTTCCTCGCGCCCGAGTTTCGCGTCCGTAATGATCACCGTCAGGGTGGTGTTTTTCGGTGCGGATTCACCTGGAGTCGGAAGGCCGTCTCGAGCGAGCAGCGCCTCCGCGATGCTCATTCGTGCTCCGGTGGAAGGATCTTTCGAACCGGAGACGATCTTGCCGCCGCGATCCAATATATTCCCGAGTGCATTCACGACGCTCACGACCAAAATCCGAATTCCCGCCACTTTCACGAACGCGGCCCCCTGACCGGATGCTTCGCCCCATTCTTTGCCGAGGTATTTTCCCACCCGGACGGCGGATCCCGCGCCGGCCGGGCCAATTTCGATTTCATTTTCGACGGCCGCTTCAAACGCTCGGGCCCCAAGCGCCTTATCCGGATAAATCGGGTTACGGCGTATCGAGAAATCGTATACGACGGCCGCCGGCACCGAGGGGATGTTTTGAAACGAGGTATTTCCATTTCGTAACGCCAGAATCTGCGCAGCAACTCCCGAAGCGGCCTCGAGGCCGTACGTGGAACCTCCGGCCAGAGTTATGGCATCCACCCACGCATTGTCGGAGTGATGATCAAGTATCGTGCTCTCACGTGTCGCGGCGGCACCCCCTCGAACATCGATCGCGCCAAGGGCCCCGTCCGGAAAATGCAATACCGTGCATCCGGTCGGCCCGTCGGGATACTCCGCGGTACCAATTCTCAGGCCAGGAAAATCGAACTTGAAGGTACGTCGGACGGTCATGGCGATACCGGATCTTTCTTCGTTTTCGGAACTATTTTTTCGCGGCGAGCGCGGCGCGAAGGACGGCGGTCTGCATGACTCTTCCGGCAAGGGTGCCGACGTGCTCGGCCGCGTCGATATTGGCCGGTAAGATAAAGCTGCCCGTACTGACCGCGAAAAGAGTATCGCCATCAGAAGGGCTATGGAAGGGTTCGATCATCTTTCCCATCGCGGTATGGGCCATCATCGCCACTCGTTCGAGTTCGTTGTGCTGCAGCTTTGCGTTCGTGATAACGATGCTGATCGTCGTATTCCCTTTCCCGGTTGGATCCGACAGCGCTTCTTTTCCGGCCGCCATCAGCTGCTCCGGGATAGAGCGTCGCCGCTTCGTCTTTTTGTCGAAATTTCCGAGGATCACATTCCCCTCGAAATCGTTGATCGCGCCCATCGCGTTAACCACCGTCAAACCGAATACGCGTAAATTTCCGCTCGAGTAGAGAAAAGCTCCCTGACCCGAATTCTCTCCGAATTCGCGGCCGAAATATTTTCCGACCGTTACGAATCGTCCCGCACCCGCGGCGCCGATCTCGACTGCATTTTTTCGAAGGGCTTTAAAGGCGCGTTTTCCAAGTTCGACATCGGGATATACGGAGTTTGTGCGTCCCGAAAAATCGTAAACGACCGCGCTCGGAACGGAAGGGATATCCATGAACTTTACGCTACCGCCGCGAGCAGCGAGGATACTCGACATGACTCCGGAAGCCGCTTCGAGCCCGTAAGTCGAACCGCCCGAAAGGATAATTCCATCGACTGCCGGGAAAGTGCTTTTACTGCCGAGAAGTTCGGTTTCTCGCGTCGCTGCCGCACCTCCTCGAACGTCTACGGCCGCCATTCCACCCTTCGGGAAGTAAAAAAGGGTAACCCCGGTCGGGCCCGATGCATATTCGGCGGTTCCGACTTGGAATTCGTTGAAGTCAAAATGGTAAACTTCGTGTCCGGCCTTAGAGAATGAAGGAAAAAAGAGGCTGATCGAGGAGAGCCCGAGGAAAAATAATACAAAGAACTTCATAATTCGGCATTTCCCGCAGCACCAAAAAGTATACTGACGTTCATATTCTTGTTTCGTGCCCGCGAGGCGACTTTATTTCATCCCTCCTTTTAGGTATCAAGCGTCATGTTAAAAATCTCTTCATTGCGCCTGATTTCGTCCGTGTATTTGTTCAGCGTCGTCCTCTCGGTCAGCGCACTCGCGGCGGTCCCCGCGCTTCCGGTAACCGTTGTCCAGTTCCCGATCCGAGATCAGTCGACCGAAGCTTCCTTCTTTGCCGAAGTCGAACAGTCCATAGTGCACGGGAAAGCCGCAGGAAGTAAGTTAATCGTTTTTCCCGAGCTCCTCTCGCTCGGCATGATCAAATTCGGAAAACCGGCCGACGAGCGCCGGCAACTCGAAAGCCAGGCGGTGGATTTATTCCCGCGCTATTTGACGTTCGTAAAAGCGCTTTCGAAACGCGAAAATGTCTCGATCCTCGCCGGTAGTCTTCCGAGAAAAGTCGGCGCGAAAATCCGGAATACGGCGATCTATGTCGAGCCGTCGGGGCGCGAAATTCTTCAGGACAAACTATTTCCTACCGTGGACGAAGTGAAATGGGGTTGGGAAGGCGGCAAGGAATTGAATGTCTTTCAAACCGATTTCGGGAACTGGGTCATTTTGATTTGTTACGATGCGCAGTTCGCCGAGCTCTCGTCGCTCCTTGATCAGTCGCGCCCGACTCTGATCCTCGTACCGTCGATGACGGAACCGAAGGGGCTCAATCGAGTTCGTTTTGGGGCACAGGCGCGGGCGGTCGAGCACCATGCATTCGTGATCGTTGCGGGGGCAGTATCCGCAAAGGCGGCCACCGATACCGAATACTACGGCCAAAATGTAATACTCCCACCGCAAGAGAAAGGGTTCCCGAACGTCATCGCGGAGGGACCACTGAATGTCCCCGCATTAACGAACGGCGTCCTCGATTTTAATTTGCTGACGAACTCGCGGGTATCTACGGGAATTTATCCTTCGCGCGATTTCGGGACTGCGACTCAGAAAGGCAAAGTTTTCCGCGTCGTTCTTCTTGGTAAATAGGCGGACGTCCGGCGCGGTAAGTAGCCATACGCTATACCATCCGTTTGGCGAATGTGGGACTGCGGCACTCCAGTAGGTTCGATGACGCCCGAATCTGGAAAATAGGGTTGATTCGCGGCCAATACATACCAGTGCCGGGTTTTCGCGGTGTTCGCAAAATTTCCAAATCCCGTATTATATTCGTCCCAAGACGTCGACAGCGTTAGAGTCTCGACCCCTTGCCCGGCTAAACTGTTCAGCACCGCACTCGCATAAATGTCCGCACAAACGACGATGCCGATGCGTCCCCAAGGCGAATCGAAGGCCACCGTTCTATCGCCGGGCGAGAGAAAACGGGTCTCTTGCTGGAATAATGTGATTTTGCGATAATGGGTGACTAAGCGGCCACTCGAGTCGATAACGACGGCGGTATTATAGTACTTTCCGGTGGAAGGATCGACCTCCGCCATACCGACCTGAAGATACACACCTAACGACTTTGCGATGCCCCCGAAATGGGCCGTGGTCGGGCCGGGAACCGTCTCTACGTAAGGCGCGATTTCCTCGCGGCTTTGGAATTCCTGATCTTCAGGAGGAACCCCCGGTGTATCGGGATACCCGATCGTCCCGAATTCTGAGGTAATAATAAGTTTCGCGCCCTGGGAAGCGGCATGGCGAATGTGAGTCTCGAGTTCGTCCCAATTTCGCGCCTTAATCTGCATCGCTTCTTGAATGGAAATTCCAACTTTTGCCGCCTGTGAGGGTGCCGACTGTACGACGGCTACGCGGTCCCAGAGTTTAGGGTCTCGTGGCGCCGGCGCGAAGACTTCCTGAATGGGTATAACTCCGCCAGCCGCGATTGCGGGGAGCGATGGGTACGAAATCGCGAAAAACGAAAATACGGATAATGCAGCCGGCGAAAGAATTTTCATGGCCTTGCATTAACCTAGCGAATCTTTCGCATCAAGTTAAGAAAGCCTTGAAAAGCGGCCGTCTGAAATAACGATCGGTTTGCTTCGAACTAAATTTTCGTCCACCAGTTCTTCATGTACGGCAGCTTGAGCTCGCCGCGCACGATCTTCTGGTAGTCGGCTTGGAGCTTTTGCGTGATCGGGCCGGGTTTGCCCGAGCCGATCATCCGCATGTCGAGGCTCTGGATCGGCGTGATCTCGGCCGCGGTACCGGTCATAAACGCTTCGTCCGCGCAGTAGAGTTCGTCGCGCGTGAAACGATCGCCCGCGACTGGAATTTCCGCGTGCTTAAAGTAATCGAGTACGGTTTGGCGGGTGATGCCGTTCAGGACGGAAGTGAGCGGAGTCGTCTTTACGACGCCGTTCTTCACCATGAACAGGTTTTCGCCCGAACCTTCCGCGAGGAATCCCTCCGGATCGAGAAGAAGAGCTTCATCGAAGCCTTGCTTCTTCGCTTCTTGTTTCGCGAGAACACCGGTGAGGTATTGGCCGGTGATTTTACCCTTGGTCATCACCGAGTTCGGATGCGGGCGAATGTAGGTCGAAATCTTCATCTTCGCGCCTTCGGTGATCCCGCGATCGCCGAGGTACGAACCCCATTCCCAGACGAGAACCGCGACGTTTAGTTTCGGCTCGTCACCGGGATAAACGCCGAGGGCTTCATCGCCGACGAAGACGATGGGGCGGACATAACATTCTTCGAAGCCGTTCGCGGTACAAGCTTCGCGGCAGGCTTGGACGAGCTGGTCCTGCGAGTACGGGAGTTTGAATCCCATAATCTTCACGGAGTCGAAGAGGCGCTCGATGTGATCGTCCAACCGGAAAATCGCGCCGCCGCCGGTCGCTTGCTTATAAGCGCGGATGCCTTCGAAGGCGCCGGAGCCGTAGTGTAGGCCGTGGGTGAAGAGGCTGATGCGCGCATCTTCCGCTGCGGTGATTTTTCCGTTGAACCAAACTTTTGTAC
>JBBQMV010000058.1:0-10997 GCA_038329315.1 Bdellovibrionia bacterium
CTCGGCCAGCGCGGCAGTCGCTGACAAAAGCGCGACCGCGGTCTTTCCGGAGCCGACGTCGCCCTGGACGAGGCGGTTCATCGGATGCGGGCTCGCGAGGTCGCCGAGAATTTCGTCGATCGCGCGAACTTGGTCGCCAGTCAGAGTAAACGGCAAAAGCTTCCCAATATCTTCGACGGCTTTACGTCCGCCGTTCAATCCGATCGAAAGCGCATTTTCTTTCTCCATTTGGAGGCGCTGACGAAGGACGAGAAACTCGAACTTAAAAAATTCGTCGTAAATGAGGCGCTCGGCCGATGGCGTACGAAAGGCGATGAGGTCGGCGATCGCCTGGTCGTTATCGGAGGCGGATTTCGGAAAGTGGATGTCGAAGACGGCGTCCGTAATTTTCGGGAGCGAGTGCTTCGCTAGGAAACGCTGAGGAATATCTTCGGTGAGCGTCGTGCGGTATTTTGCAAACGCGTCCCAAAGAATTTTTCGGAGCGTGCGGCTCGGTACGCCTTCGATTTCGGTGTAGATCGGAACGACCCGACCCGTATTTAGGGGGTCGGCGGTCGCGCCGGCCGGAGCCTTCGCGGTGCCGGAAAGGTCCGCAGATTTTCCCCAGGAGATTTCCGGGTGAATGATTTCCATCGAACCCCGAAACGTCTTCGGAGTTCCGGTCGCCAGGAACTGCGCGCCCGCGACGAACTTCATGTCCATGCCGCGTGGAAGGTAGAACCACTTCAGCGTGATCACGCCGGAGTCGTCGGTCGCCCGGACTTCAAACATGTTCTTGCCGAAGCCGCGGGTCGGAATTTTTCGCGATGAGAGGGTACGAAGGGCGACCGTCGCCTTGACCCCCTCCTGAAGCTCGGCGACGCCGAGGACGCGGGTGCGGTCTTCGTAGGCGCGTGGAAAGAAATGGAGGAGATCGCGAACGGTTTCGATTCCACGCGATTTGAAGATGACGGCAAGGCGCGGGCCGACACCCTTTACGAACTGAACCGCGGTGAGAGATCCGGAATCGTCAGCTGGTTTAGCCGTAGCTGATTTCGAGGATCTCGAAGGAGTATTTACCTTTGGGGGCGTTGACAACGACTTCATCACCGACCGTCTTTCCGATGAGCGCGCGGGCGATCGGGCTCGTAATGCTAATTTTACCGGACTTCGCGTCTGCCTCGTCGACACCGACGATGGCGTATTCGACCTTTTCGTCTTTTTCGACTTCGAGCAGTTTAACCTGCGCGCCGAAAACGACTTTCTCGGACTTAATGGTTTTCGGATCGATCACCTGGGCGGTTGCGATTTTCGCGTTGATCTCCATGATCCGGCCTTCGATGAAACTCTGCCGATCCTTCGCTGCCGAATAGTCCGCGTTTTCGGATAGGTCGCCGTGCGCGCGTGCGACTTCGATCGCTTTTACGACCTGGGGGCGCTCGACGGAAAGCAGGTTACGGAGCTCTTCGTCGAGGAGCTTTTTTCCGCGCACAGTCATAGGAGTTTTGTCGGACATAGGGCGTAAGCTACAAGAAAGAATTGGCGAAAACCAGGGCAGAAAAGACGCCCCTCAAGCCTGAATTGAGGTGATTCTATCCGTTCCCGCGTGCCCTATTTCTTCTTAAAAAGGGCCTCGGCCGCCGCTTTAAGGGAGTCTCGTGAGGGGGCGCCGCTCCCGCCTCCGGACTTCGGTTTGAAGTAGTCGCAGAAGTTCGAACGTTCCTTTTCGACCTGCCGATCGGCTTGAGATTCGTGGCATTCGTTATGGGCCGTTCGGTCGTAAAAACCGCAGTTTTTACATACCCGAGTGTCGCGGCCGCATTTTCCGCAGATGTCCTGACGACCGTAATCGAGCGGTCCAAGTGGGTTTCCGCAGTGCCAGCAGTTTCCGGAAACGCTCTGCGTTATCATGCGACTATTTCCAGGTTTGGATGGCCGAGCGGACGGCGTCTGCAAATTTCGCCATCGCCACCGGATCTGCCTTCAGAAGGTCGCGGACTTTTTTCGAAAGCTCTAGCTGAACTCCCTGTTTCAGGCAGCGGTTTGCGATGTTCGCTGGGTCCGTGCCGCCGATTTCGGTACATGCGGTATCGAAAATTATTTCGGGAAACGCGCGATGGATCGCTTCGCCGACCCGCGTTTTCGCCTGGATGTTCGCGCCGCCGAGACAAATCGCGATCTTCGTCGGTTCTTTATACCCGTGAACCGAAACGCAAAGCTCAGAGCCCTTCGCGAGGTCGATGGCCCGAGGATCGTCGAAGTGAGTCGACGTCACGTGGAGGTCGCCCCAGTTTACGTTCTTATTCGCGCGGAAAATATATTTTCGAAAATCAGAACCCGCGATCGCTTCCGCGACGTCGTCGGAGCCGGGCTCGACGTACTGTCCGTGAATCGCGAGGACGAGAATTTTAGCGCGCGGTTCCGCCATGTCGACGAAAAAATCGACGCCTTCACGTTCATGCTTCGCCATTTCCGTATAGTTTGGGTATTTATCCGCGCCGTACGCGCTGTGGACGGTGGTTAATCCCGCGCCGGCGAGAATGCCGATGACTGCGCCTACAAAGATGTCAGAGGGGAAGTGCACTCCTAAATAGTAGCGGGAAAACGCGACAATACCAGCCCAGATGGCAAGCGCGCCCGCAACGAGTGGCCCGAGAGGAGCCATCGCGGCCGCAAATGCGAATACGGATGCGGTATGACCGGACGGAAAGGATTCGTCTTTGGGCGCGGGAGTGAGCTGAGGAAAATCCGTCAAAATCTGAAACGGACGTCTCCGCCGCCAAAAAATCTTCAGTGCCTGCACGAAGATCCACGAGATCCCCGGCGCAAGGGTCGAGAAGAACACGAACTCCCGGTGGGGAAAGCGGAGAAAATCGAAATGAATTCCGAGGGCGAGTACGACGACGAGTATCGCCCAACTTCGCCCTTCGCCGGTCCAAGTGAGTACACGAAGGACTGTCGTCACGGCGGGATGACGATGACGGGCCATCGCGAGCATCGCCGCGTGATCGAATTTTTCGATACTCTTGCGCATGCCTTCACCTTATCTGGTCCGACTTTTAAATGCCATGACAGCGGCGGTGCCGCCGTTCTTCACTCATTATTTGGTCTCGCAGTCGGAAAAATTCGAATCTCCAGCACGCGCGCGAGTCTTCGCATCCGAACTGCAAACCCGAATGCACCTGCGACAGATAAAATCGAATTCGAGCGAATGTCCGATATCCCTCGTCGCCTGGCTCTTCGATCGCGAATATTACCATCGCCGGCATGGTCGATCGCCGCTTCCGTAAAGTACTCAAGGAGCGGACGGAGTTGAATAAAGAAGCTCCGAATGAGGGAGCGTCGCTCTCGTTTTTCGAGCCGGCAGAGAAGTTTGAGATGTAGCTCAGCTTCGGGGCCTCTCAACTCCAAGGTCGTGATTCCGTAGTCCAAGTTACGTTTACTGTGAAGGTGGGTGAACATCCGGGAGTACATGCAAACGACGGGCTAACCCACGCCGCACGGAAAATCAGACCATCTACAAATCTATATCCTGCGGAAGTCGGAAGAAATCCGACAACCTATCCGGAGAAAATTAGAGCGGCAAGATTTCGAGCGGTCCGCGTTTTTCTTCGCGAACGGCTTGGAGAATCGCCCGGGCGCTCGCGATGACGTTTGCGTAGGGGATCTTCTGTTCAAGCGTCGCGCGGCGGATCTGGAAGCTATCCTTAATCGCGCGGTAGTCCGAAGCCGTGTTGATCACGAGAGCGAATTCGCCGTTCCGGATTTGGTCCACGCAGTTCGGCGACCCTTCGGTCATCTTCACCGCTTCGGTCACGGTCAGGAAGTGCGAATTCAGGAACTTCGCCGTTCCCTTCGTCGCGGAGATTTTAAAGCCGAGGTCTTGGAGACCGCGCGCGATCGAGAGCGCTTCCGCTTTATCTTCGTTCCGAATCGAAAAAAACACGTTTCCGGAGGTCGGAAGGCGCATTCCGGCGGCGGTCATCGCTTTCGCGTAGGCCGAAGCGAAATTCCGTCCGCGGCCCATTACTTCCCCAGTCGACTTCATTTCCGGTCCGAGGAGCGTATCGACGCCCGGGAACTTCGAGAACGGGAAGACCGGGGCCTTCACGTTAAACGTCGTGAGTCCGGTATCGAGGTCTTCGCGAATTCCGAGTTCTTTCAGTGTTTTTCCCATCATCACGTCGACCGCGAGTTTTGCGAGCGGTTTACCCACGGCTTTCGAGATGAACGGAACCGTCCGCGAGGCGCGAGGATTTACTTCGATGAGGAAGATTCGGTCGCCCTGAATCGCGAATTGGGCGTTCATGAGGCCGATAACCTTCAGGCGCTTCGCGAGTTCGCGGGTGTAGGTCCGAATCCGCTCGGTGACGGACGTCGGGAGCGTGAAGACGGGGAGTGAACAAGACGAGTCGCCCGAGTGAATCCCGGCTTCTTCGATGTGCTCAAGAATTCCGCCGATAAACGTTTCGGTACCGTCCGAGATCGCGTCGACATCGACTTCCGTCGCGCGGTCGAGGAAACGGTCGAGGAGTACGGGCTGGTCGTCAGAAACGCGAATCGCTTCGTCGATCCACTGCTCGAGGAACGTATCGGTATGGACGATTCGCATCGCCTTACCGCCGAGCACGTAGGATGGCCGCACGAGTAGCGGAAAGCCAAGTTCGCGGGCCTTCAGCATCGCTTCTTCCTTCGTGAAGGCGATGGCGGCGGCCGGCTGTTCGAGTCCGAGCGGAGCGAGTTCCCGAACCATCGCTTCGCAGCGTTGGCGGTTTTCCGCGAGGTCGATCGAATCTGTCGAAGTACCGAGAATCGGGAGGCCGGCTGCTTCGAGCGCACGCGCTAGCTTTAGCGGCGTCTGGCCACCGAACTGGACGATCGCACCGATCGGCTTTTCGAGACGAGCGATGTTCAGCACGTGTTCCGGAGTGAGGGGTTCGAAATAAAGTTTGTCTGAGATATCGAAGTCAGTCGAAACCGTTTCCGGATTCGAGTTCACCATGATGGTTTCGATTCCGAGTTTCCGGAGCTCCATCGCGGCGTGGACGCAGCAGTAATCGAATTCGATCCCTTGGCCGATGCGGTTCGGACCGCCGCCGAGGATCATGACTTTCTTACGGTCGGTAATCTTCGATTCGTCGGAACGCGCGTAATCGGTATAGCGATACGTAGAGTAAAGGTACGGCGTCTTCGCTTCGAATTCCGCAGCGCAGGTATCGACCATCTGGAACGCAGCGTGGAGATCGTACTTCGTGCGGAGTTCGCGAACGTCCGCTTCGACGTATCCGCGTCCGCCGGTAAACGTGTAGACGCCCGCGATCGCGCGATCGGTCCATCCAGCCTTCTTCGCGGCGTGGAGTGTTTCTTTCGAAGGTGGCCATGGAGTCGCGGTCAGTTTCTTCTCGTGCGCGAGGTGCATCGCGATCCGTTCAAGGAACCACTTATCGATCGCGCACGCGTCGTGAATTTGATCGAGGGTCGCACCCTTTCGAATAGCGTCACCGATCGCGTAAATGCGGGTCGGATTCGGCGTCTCGATGAGATCCCAGCGGATACCGTCTTTCGTCGGCGTGTAATCTTCTTTCGGCGCTGGAAGCCCTTTATATTTTTCGAATGGCATGAACCACGCGATGTCGGTCTCCAGTCCGGCGAGCGCTTTTCCGAGTGACTCTTCGAATGTTCGGCCGATCGCCATGACTTCGCCGACGGACTTCATTTGGGTCGTAAGGACAGGCTCCGAAGGGCGGAACTTATCGAAGTCGAAGCGCGGGATCTTTACGACGACGTAGTCGATCGACGGTTCGAACGAGCACGGCGTCGACTTCGTGATGTCGTTCGTGAGTTCGTCTAGGGTGTACCCGACGGCGAGTTTCGCGGCGACGCGGGCGATCGGGAAGCCGGTCGCTTTCGATGCGAGCGCTGAGGAGCGCGAAACGCGCGGGTTCATCTCGATGACGATCACGCGGCCATTCACCGGATTAATAGAGTACTGGATATTCGAGCCGCCAGTTTCGACACCGATCGCACGGATAATCTTCACGGACTGATCGCGGAGGTTTTGGTATTCGCGGTCGGTGAGCGTCTGCGCCGGGGCGACCGTGATCGAGTCGCCAGTGTGCACACCCATCGGATCGAAGTTTTCGATCGAGCAGACAATGATCACATTATCGTGCTTGTCTCGCACGACTTCGAGTTCGAATTCTTTCCAGCCGATGAGGGACTCTTCGACGAGGCAGTCTTTCGTAGGCGAAAGGAAGAGCGCCCGCTCGAGCATCGTGAGAAATTTTTCTTCGGTTTCGGCGACGCCGCCACCTTCACCGCCGAGGGTGAAGGACGGACGTAGGATGAGTGGAAGGCCGAGTTCCTTCACGATCCGTTTTCCGTCGTCGAGGGACCGCGCGACCGCAGACTTCGCCGAGTCGACGCCGATCTTCGTCATCAGATCCTTGAAGGTCTGGCGGTCTTCGGCGCGATGGATCGCTTCGGGAGTGGCGCCGAGAAGTTCGACGCCGAATTTTTTCAGTACGCCCGCTTGGTGGAGCGCCATCGTGAGGTTCAGCGCGGTCTGACCACCCATCGTCGGGAGGATTGCGTCGGGACGTTCACTCTCGATGATGCGCTCGAGGAAGTCGGGCGTGAGCGGCTCGACGTAGACTTTGTCGGAGAGTTCCGGATCCGTCATGATCGTCGCCGGATTCGAATTCACGAGGATAACTTGGTAGCCTTCCTCTTTCAGCGCCTTGAGCGCCTGGGTGCCCGAGTAGTCGAACTCGCACGCCTGTCCGATGACGATCGGACCGCTTCCGATGACGAGGATTTTGCGAATGTCGAGACGCTTTGGCACTTAAAACTCCGTCCGAAAAAGAACTTCTATAGGCCGATCTGGGGATGAGGCGTTATACTTGATAATAGAGCTTTGCAAATGGTCTTCATTCGATCGGAGCGCAGAAAGTCCGAAGACTACACTTCCGACGGTGAGCCCTAATCCAGCGGCGCGAAGTACTTTTGCCGTGTCGTCGCGTCCGGTTTGGTGATGTTCATCGTTTACGGTGTTCGCAATGATTCCGGCCGTGAGCGCGATGAGGATTCCGGCGGTCCCGACATATGCGGAATAACGGATCGAATTCCGACCGGATTGGTACTGATCGAGTTCTTCGAGCGCTTCTGGAGAGTGTTCGTAGATCGAGCGGAGGCTGTCGCCGTCCCGTCGAAGGGCGGAGTCGCAAGGGAGGACCTTTCCGCGGTACTTCACCATGCGGTCGCACCGAAACGGAATGTCCGGAATCTTCCTCGCTTGGGTCGACGGAGGAGCCATCGGGGCGCGAGGGGTATTTTCGGCAGACCAGGCGGGGGAAAAGGCGGCGTCGCCCGCCAAAGCGGTCCATGCTAAAATCAGGAAGCATGAAACTCGGAACATCGAGAAATCGGATAGCTTTAAACGCCGCGAAAAACAATGCGGAACTCCGATCCGGGTCTAGGAAGCGGGGCGTCGTTTCAGATCTGAAAGGCGCTCTCGAACCTCTATTTTCGAAGTACAATCACCGGCGCTATCTCGCCTCCGACCCCCTCGAGTTTCCTCACCGATTCACCGACCCCTGGGACCAAGAAGCGGTCGCGTTGTTCTCGGCGGTTTTGGCCTACGGAAACGTCATCCAAATTCGGAGGTCAGCCGAGGCCATTCTCGCCCGAATCTCCGCCCTCGGGATGACTCCTTCCGGGATGATCCGCTCGCTCGAGTCCCCTGCAGGCGAAAGCACCTGGCGGCAGGCGATGGCCGGATTCATTCACCGTTTTAATGTGGGCGACGACTTCGTCTTGTTTTCGCAGCTCCTGGCCCGTTCGTGGAAACTTCACGGATCGTTCGGAGCGCACCTCATCTCGCACATGGACCGGGACGCGACGGACTTTGGGGACGGACTTTCCCAGGTCTTCGCGGATTGGCAAGGGTGGCGCGTGGATTTCACTCCGGCGCCCGAATCGTTTCGTTACCTCCTCACGCCTCCTAACCTCGGAAGCGCATGCAAACGGTGGTGCATGCTTCTTCGGTGGATGGTTCGCAAAGACGATCTCGACCTCGGGCTCTGGGCGGAGGGAAGCCCGCTTCTGCCGGTAGGCCGTTCGATCAAGCCGAGTCAGCTCGTTATGCCACTCGACACCCACACGGGTCGGATTAGCCAGTACATCGGTTTGACCGAGCGAAAGGTTCTTGGCTGGAAAGCAGCGCGCGAAATTACCGATCGCCTTCGCGAATGCGATCCCGCCGATCCGGTTAAATACGATTTCGCACTCGCTAGGCTCGGAATTTTAGACGTTTGTCAGCTCCGGTTTCGCGTGGAAATCTGCATGGGTTGTGATCTGGTACGGGTATGCCGCTTCGCTCGGAAAGGGCTCTCTTCGCGGGCCTCGCGATCTACTTCGTCGTCATCCTCGGTACCCAAGCGACGATGAGTCTCGGCATCGGCGTGGTCCTTCTGGCCGCGCTCTTCGGGTTCTCGTCTCCGAAAGCGATCTGGATCGCCATGCGCGCAGCCGCGCGCGAACCGGAGACCCGCCTTTACCTGCGCGCGACGAACTTTCTCACGCTCGCGTGCTTCCTGAGTTTGCTATTTGCGCGTCTCGCACCGGTCGAGTTGGCGGGCGAAAAACCGGACGTCCATTTCGTGCGCGACATGTGGAAGGCTTGGTACTTTTACTGGCCGCTTTTCACGGTGCCGTGCCTTCTCGCACTTTCGCAGCCGACGCGTCGCCGGCTCTACCAAGTGTACCTCTACGCTTTCGGTGTCGCGGCCGCGTTCGGAATTCTCGAGTTGTTCATCGGATGGCCCGCCTACCAGCGGATTCCCGGGTTGGAGCAGTACTTCCACATCACGGGCTTTCCGGGATTTCACCTCTCGTTCGCTTCGATCGCGATCTTCCCGTTCTTCGTGACGCTCGCCGAGATTATCGAAATGCGGATTCTTCCTCGGAAGCACTCCATCCCGATCGCGGTCCTCGGTTTTTTAGCCATTTTCGGAACTTATTCGCGCCAAGTCTGGATCTCGCTGCCGATCGGACTTTTCGTATTCCTGCTTTTTCGCCTTCCCCGGAAGCAAGCGATCTCCGTGCTCATCGCGGGGATTTGCGTCGGCTTCGCGCTCGTGCGGGTGCCCGCGATTGGCGATCGCATTTCCACCGGCATCGGGATCAAGGAACGACTCGATCTTTGGCGAATCAATTTCGAGTTCTTTAAAATGCGACCGCTCACTGGAATCGGCTGGCACCACAACATGCCGATGGCGGGTGCTTACTATAAGCAGTTCATGCCGCAGATTATTTCACCCTTTATCGGACACGCGCACAGTAATATTTTCGAATTCCTCGGCGGACTCGGGATCATCGGATTCGCGTCATACGTTTTCTGGACCTGGACGACGCTCAAGCAGGCGCTGCGGGTCGGGGGGGCGCTCGGCGCCGCCTTCTTCTCGGCTTGGCTCGTATTTCACCTGAACGGCCTGACCCAAGTGAATCTTTGGGAGTCGAAAGTCCTTCACTCGATGATGGCTTCGATCGCGATGATTCTGGTCGCGCGTTCGGAAACCACGCGTGGGGAAACGCGGTTATGAAATCCGGTCGGCCGCGGATCGTGATCGATGGACGTATGGTCGGTGAGATTTCGCACGGAATCGCGCGCTACGTTCGCATGATCGCGAAGGGTCTCGCGGAGCAATCGACGCTTCCTTTCGATCCGGTTTTTCTCGTCGCGCCCGAAATGGGAAATTACTTCGCTGGCTTCGAAACGATTGAGATGCGTACGCCGTTTCTCGACCCGAAAGAAATCGGCCTTATCCCGTTCACGCTCTGGAAGACGAAGGCTACGCTTTATCACTCGCCGAGTTTTTCGAGTTTGCCCGCGGCGCCGTGTCCGTGGATCGTGACGATCCACGATCTGAATCACCTCACTTACGGCGGGCCGATGGAACGGGCTTATTACGAAACACTTTTACGTAGTTTTGCCGAACGCGCGAAAGCAGTGACGACGGTTTCGGAGTTTTCTAAAATTGAAATCGAGCGGTGGAATCCTAAGCTTCGGCCCGAAGTCGTTTACAACGCGATCGATCCGCAGTTTTTAAAAGAAGGTGGCGATATCGCGCCGACGCTCACACGCTACGCTCTCACGCGGGATCGCTATTTTATCTGTCTCGCAAATGAAAAGCCCCACAAAAATCTCGCGACGCTCGTGCGCGCGTTCCAATCCTTCCGCGAATTCGGCGGTGGCGCCGCCAAAGATTTCCGTTTGGTGGTTTCGGTGAAAGCTTACGCGAATGAACCGGGAATCGTCGCGGCGGACGGACTGTCCGATTCCGACGTTCACGCGCTCGTCCGGGGATCACGCGCGCTCGTGTTCCCTTCGATCTACGAAGGTTTCGGGCTTCCACCGGTCGAGGGAGCGGCGCTCGGAGCGGCACTGATCGTCAGCGACATCCCGGCGCATCGCGAAGCACTGCGTGATCTCGGGCCATCGGATCTCATCTGGGTAAAGCCGCTCGCCGAGGCGGATTGGACGGCGGCCTTAAAACGCGCGGCTTTGAGCGGGATTCGGCCGGTTTCGGAGGGTGCCCGCGCCAAAATGACCACCCGGTATTCGGTCGGAAACCTCGGCCTCGCCATGGACCGGGTTTATCGGCGTGTGTTAGGACTCTAGAACATGACCGCATCGAAAGAAAAACACGTCATCGTCACCGGAGGCGCCGGATTTATCGGCTCGCACCTCTGCGAACGCCTGCTCGAACGCGGTTACTTCGTGACCGCCGTGGATAATTTCGTCACTGGGTCGCGAAAGAACCTGGCCGAAGCGCAGAAGAACCCGAAGTTCCAACTCGTCGAAGCCGACGTTTCGAAACCCTTTAAAGAAGCCGAGATCGATTTCCTCGAGACGCACGGTCTTCACGGACTTCTGCACTTTGCATGTCCGGCGAGCCCCGTCGACTTCGACCGAATTCCGTTTGAGATCTTGGCTGTCGATTCTGCCGGAACCTTCA
>JBBQMV010000059.1:0-10817 GCA_038329315.1 Bdellovibrionia bacterium
CGCGCCGTGAAGGGCCACCAGCGGAAAGCGGTGCGTGCCTTTCGAGTCGCGGTAAATTCCGTCGAGGAGTCCGGCCCGCTTCGGCATTTCGAACGCATCACCCGCAAGGGTGGTCGCCTCGGCACGGATCTTCGAATAGGCCCGCTGGAGGTCGGCATCCGAGGCGCGAGCACCGACGGAGAAAAACCCAAGGGCGAGTAAAATGAGAGTGGACGTTTTTAGCACCGACGGATCCTAACAAGTCAGACTAAACTAGTCAAGTATTGAAAACCTTGGCGAATTGGGCCAATTCCTGACTTATCCTGAAGCAGTGCCGCCCCCGGCAACACGCCCTTGAAGGGCTATCGCTAGATGATCGGAAATTTTTCCGATATCGGCGAAGGTTTCGGCATTAGATCCTCGATTTTTTTGAATTCTGGAAATTTTTTGAATTCGAAAAAAAATGAAGCGGCGGATCGCCGCGCGCGTAAAGCAGACGGCCGATAAAAATCGGGCGCGCAGTTTTGAAACCTTCGCCGATATCGGAAAAAAATCCGATCACCTCATATTTTTAAAATTACGTTTCCCTTTTTCACGGGTTCGAGAACCTAGACCATCTTCCCGGGATTCAGAAGACCCTTCGGATCAAACGCCGCCTTCATCGCCCGAAGCAGCACGAGCTCGCCCGCCGAGCGTGAATACGGAAGCGCCGGCTTTTTCAAAAGTCCTACTCCGTGCTCCGCACTCACCGATCCGGAGAACTTCTGGCAAAGCTCGAAGAGCATCGTATCGCTCTCCGCACACCGGGCATGAAAAGCCGGACTCGCCATCGCCGCGGGCTTTCGGATGAAGATATGAAGGTTCCCGTCGCCGATGTGCCCGAAGATGAATACTTCGAATTCGGGATAGGCCGCCACGTACCGCGACTCGACGTCTGCGAAAAATTCGACGAGCGCGGCGATCGGTACCGCGAGGTCCTGTTGGTGCACTTCCGACCCCATCATGACCGACTCGGCCACCCGCTCGCGAATCGCCCAGAGTTCCGAACGTTCCCGCGTCGACATCGCGAGGGTTCCGTCCAGGACGAGCGGAGCGGTTCCCGTTTGGGACTCCCACTCGAAAATCGAAGCGAGCCAAGCCTCAAACGCCGATGCATCTTCGGTTTCGACTTCCATCACGACGTACGCCTCGCCGGTACCGACTTCGACGGGCGACTGCACGCCGTGCCGAACCACTTCGCGGAGACACTGATCCGAAAGACACTCGAACGCTGATAATGTAAACGGCGCCTTCCGGGCCTCCGAGAAAAGCCGAAGGACGGCTCTGAAATCGCGGAGGGCGAAAAAGCAAACCTGGGTTTTCGCCTCGTCCGGCAAAGGACAGAGTTTCAAGATCGCTTCGGTGATCACCCCGAGCGTCCCTTCGCTCCCGATGAAGACCTGCCGGAGATCGATCCCCGTATTATTTTTTTCGAGCGCCCCATTTAATCGTAAAACTTCGCCGTCCATCGTAACGACCGTCAGCCCGAGTACCCAGTTCCGGGTGAGCCCGTACCGAATCACCCGAACGCCGCCCGCGTTCGTCGCGAGATTTCCGCCGACTTGGCTCGAGCCTTTCGAGGCGAAGTCGACCGGCCACGTAAGCCCATGGACCGCCGTGGCTACGTGGACCGCCTCGGTGATGGCGCCTGCCTCGACCTCGAGGGTGAGCGCCTGTCGATCGAGCGCGCCGATTCGATTCATTTTCTCGAAAGATAAAACGATCTCGCCATTCGCGGCCATCGCGCCGCCAGAAAGCCCGGTCCGTCCGCCCGAAGGGACCACGGCGAGCGAGAGCTCCGAACAAGCACGAAGGAAATCCGAAACTTCGGCGGTCGTGCGCGGAAAGGCAATCAAGGATGGGCGAGGTTCGAGAACGCCGCTCCAGTCCTTTCCGTATTTTTCTAAATCGTCGGGCCGATCCGAAAAGAAGTCGGCGCGGAAGCGAGGGCGTAACTTTCCAAGGAGCTCAGGCGTAGCGGTCATCCGCCATCAGGCTAACCGCGCTGATAACCGATGGTCCACTGAAGAATGCCGATGACCAAGAACGTGAGGGCGGCGAGTGCCATGATCATAAAAATCTCCTTCTTTGTAGTATTCGAAACTGACGTCTTGGGACCGAAGTCCATCCGAAATATCTTTGAACGAAACGACCCCTTCGGAAGTCTTGAAGCGAGTTTTCCAAGACTCGATCTGCTCGGGACGGTGTAGGTCGGAGTTCGCGATCATCCGTAAACCGCTCGCGTAGACTTCCTCGAAGATTTTCCGGCCCGAAGCGACTTCCCAGGCGTCGAAGTACGGCACAAGCTCCGTCCGACGGTTCCAGAGGGCGTAGGTTTGCTTTTCAAGGACCCGAGTCGAAACCGGGTGGGCGGCAATGGCGAGGCCGCCCTGGGCGTGAATCGCGTCGCAGATCGCTTCGATCGGGAGACTCGCGTCGATCCACTCGGTCACTCCGAGGGCGACGACATGGGCCGAGCGATGATTCAGAATCGTATTTTTCGTGAGCTCGAAGCCGGGAATGACCAGCATCCCGTACTTTCTTTTCGCGCGGACCGCTTCTTGACGAATCGTTTCTTGGTAGTGCCCGAAGGTTTCCGGATTGAGCGTTCGTCCGAGATAAGCGGCAACTCGTCCGAGGACGGTTACGTTTTCGCAAAGGTGGTCGGTAATGGCGATAGCCCCGAATCCCCGTTTCCCGTAGAGGTCGACGATCTCGCGGATGGTAAGCTTTCCGTCGCTGTAAGTGGTGTGGAGGTGCAAGTCCGCGAGCACGCTTCTCATGCTCTTAGTATCGGGTTTCTGTGGAAAAACGGGGTCAGGAGAGGGTCAGGGCTATGTCGAGACTTCGTTAGGGAACTGGCACGTAAACCGGGACCCGCGCCCCATATCACTCTGGACCCAAACGGCTCCCCCGTGACGCTGCATAATATGTTTCACGATCGCAAGCCCAAGCCCGGTCCCGCCGGTGTCCCGGGCGCGGCCCTTGTCGACTCGGTAAAAACGCTCGAAAAGCCGGTCGTGGTGTTCGTTCGGAATTCCCGGTCCGGTATCTTCCACGCGAAGGAGTACTTCCCCATCTTCGTCCTCGTCCCAGAGCACGCCGATCGACCCGCCTTCCGGCGAATATTTCGAGGCATTGTCGAGGAGGTTCACCAGCACCTGTTCGACCCGCTTCAAATCGGCTTGGACGAAATGGGTTTTGATCGAGGTCGAAAGCGTTTGGTGCTTCGCTTCGAAGGTCCCGCGCATCTGCGAAACGATCCGCGCAGTCAGCTCTTCCGTAGAAATTTTTTCTTTCACAAGATGATCGATCGACGAATCCATCGTCGAGAGATCCAGAAGATCGCGAATGAGGAGCATGAGGCGATCGACATTCCGGGAAATCACTTCAAGGAACGAAACTTCAAGCGACCGCCCGAGTTTCAAATCGGCGATGATCGTATCCGTATAACCCTTGATCGCGGTAAGCGGCGTCCGGAGTTCGTGGGAAACGTTCGCGACGAAGTCGATTCGCATTTGTTCGGCAAGCTTTAGCTCGGTAACGTCGTGGAACATTCCGACTGCGCCGTAGACCGAACGGTCTGGACGACGAAGCGGCGAAACCGAAAGGGAGAAGAACTTCTTCCGGTCGTTTTGGAGAACTGGAACGGCCTTCAGTTGGTAAATCTTGCCTTCTTCGATCGTGAAACGAAACGCGTTCACGATATCCGGGTCGCGAATCATTTCGAGAAGTTTCGAGCGGCCCTGATTCATGCGCTCAGGCCCGACGAGAACGGCGAACTGGCTGTTATAGAAAAGGGGTGCACCTTCGCGGTCGATGGCTAAAATCGCGTCCGAAATCCCGGCGACGAGGGTCGAGAGTTCGTCACGCTGGGCGCGCACTTCCGCGAGCGTCTCTTCGCTTTCTTTCTTTTCTTCCTGTTTGCCGAAGAGGCGCTTTAACATGTCAAACTTCGTTCTTCGCCGGTTAGTCGGCCGACTTCATTCGGTAGCCGACGCCGCGAATCGTTTCGACGAAGTCAGCGGCGGATCCGAGCTTCTTTCGAAGTCCGAAGACATGAGTATCGATCGCGCGGTCGACGACGGTGACGCCTTCGCCCTGCACCAGTTCGATCAAACGATCGCGCGATAGAACACGGCCTTGATTGAGCATAAGCGCCTTCAGGAGTTTGAACTCCGAAGGAGTGAGGCTGAGTTTTTCGCTACCTGCACCGCCACCTGCGCCGATGGCGACGTCGTAGGTTTCGGTGTTCAGCTCGAGGTCACCGACCCGGAGTTTCTTCGGGACGCCCACTTCGGCGCTCGTCGTCCCCGCCTTTGCACGGCGAAGGAGTGAACGGACACGGGCGAGGAAAACCGGAATTTCGAAAGGCTTCGTGACGTAATCGTCGGCGCCGCTCTCGAGGCCGCGCACGATGTCGGCGCTATCCGCTCGCGCGGTCACCATAAGAATCGGGAGCCCCTTGCGGTTCTCGTGGATCCACTTCGTGACGTCGAGGCCGGACATACCCGGGAGCATCCAATCGACGACCGCGAGATCGGGGGTCGCGTCGTCGAAATGCTTCACGCCTTTTTCGCCGTCATCGACCGCGGTCACTTCGAAACCTTCGCGCTTCAAATGGAGAACGATCAGGTCGCGGACATCGGCTTCATCTTCGACGACAAGGACGCGAGACTTTTGAGTATTCATACGCCAACCGTACCCTTTCCGAAGGTCACTATCGTGTCAGAAAACTGTTAGGGCAAGGCCTAAACGGCGCCTATCTATAGCGTTTGCTACTCTTTCGCCTTTTTAGCTGGCTTCTCAGGCGGCCAAACCGTGTGGCGCTTCTTCCCATCGGGGGTCATCGAATCTTCGATGATTTCGCTAACCTTCGGGGCACCCTTCACCTTCTTGAAGTTCACGTAAATTTCGCCGCCGTCCGCGAGGTGAAGCATGATCATCGGCGCGTTCGGGCCATAGTTCGAAACGCCACACTCGAGTTTCACGTCCTTGAACCCATGCCCCTGAAGGTAGGTGACGAACTCGGCCATCTTCGGCTTCGGTTCCATGCCGGGAGCGCCGCAGTTCGCGACATTCGCATTAAATTTCTCGACCAGCTTCGCGTCGATCGGGCTCGCGGCCAAGGCGCAAGGGACCGTAAACAGAGAAAGGGCGATGAGAAGTGATTTCATACGTCCATCATAGGACTTCGGGCCAGAGAATCAACTAGAACAGTCAGAAGTCGCGGCCGGTCTTGATAGCCTTATCCCCGAACTTGCTCTTCAGCGTGTCCTTCAGCTCCGCGATCTTTTCCTTCTTCTCTTCGCCACCGACTTCTTCGAAAAGTCCGAGCTGACGCTCGCCATTTCCGAGGACGACCCCCGCACCGAGCAGGCGAACCGGACGACCAATCGTCCAGGCGTCATCGAGGAGCGGTTCGAGCGCGACATAGATTTCTTCTTGAATCCGCGTCGGTTTCGCGAGGACGCGAGAACGCGAAAGCGTTTCGAAATCGGCGTAGCGGAGTCGCAACCGAACCGCGCGTGCGTAACGATAGTCCGGATCTTCCTCAGCCCGAAGTTCCGCGGTTACGTCTCCGACCATCTCCCAGAGGTGCTTCCGCAGCGCCATGCGGTCACGCGGATAGTCGCCGAAGGTCTCTTCGCGCGACATCGAGCGCGTCTGGGATCCCTCAAAAAAAGCCGTCGATCCCTCCCCGCGCGACGCGCGGAAGAGGAAGTTTCCGAAATTTTCGCCGAAACGCCCTTCGAGCTGCTCTTTCGAACACGCTTGGAGATCACGAATCCGAAAAATACTGTAGGCCGCAAGCGAAGCTTCACCCGACGGTCCGACCCCGGGAATCCGCTTCACTTCGAGCGGCGCGAGAAACGCGGCCTCGGTTCCTGGCGCGACGTAGGTCTGGCCATTCGGCTTTTTAAAGTCGGTGGCGATTTTAGCGACTCGTCGATTCGTCGCGATCCCGATCGACGCCGTCAGCCCCGTCTCTCTGAAAACTTCGGCGCGAATCATTTCGGCCGCGACTTCCGGCGGACCGAAAAGCGCTTCGGTCCCCGCCATGTCGAGGTAAGCCTCGTCGACGGATACCTTTTCGACCACCGGCGCAAATTTCGAGACGACCGCAAAAACCTGGCGCGACTTTTCGCTGTATAACCCGAACGTCGACTTCACCATCCGAAGCGGTGGGCAAATCCGTAGCGCCTGAGAAGTCGGCATCGCGGAACGCACCCCGAATTTCCGTGCCTCGTACGACGCGGACGAAATTACACCGTGCCCATCAGTCCCGCCCACGGCGACCGGAATACCGATCAAACTCGGGTCGACGAGTCGCTCGCATGAGACGAAAAAACTGTCGAGGTCGATGTGGAAAATCACAGTCCAGAGTTACCCAGCGATCCGAGCGCTTTCAAGACGCGAGATCCGGGCGGTCAGCGCCGGGTGGGTCGAGAACAGCGCGCGAAATCCGGATGGGTGCCCGGAAATCTTCATCGCGGCGATTGCCGGAGCATTCGCTTGGGGATCGACGATTTCGTAGGTCGCTTGGAGCTTCTTGAGCGCGGCGATCATCGACTCGCGGCCCGCTAGACGAGCGCCCCCGGCGTCCGCCCGGTACTCGCGGTAGCGCGAAAACGCGGCGACGACCATCGAACCGAGGATCATGAATACGATTTCAAGCGCGAACGTGATCAAGCTCTGCACGAGGTAGGACATCCCTTCGCCCCGTTCGTTCCGATCGCGGAGCGCCTGGGCGATCGCGAACGAAATGACACGTGCGAGGAACATCACGAAGGCGTTCACGACGCCTTGGAGAAGCGTCATGGTCACCATGTCGCCATTCGCGACGTGGGAAAGCTCGTGTCCAAGAACGCCGTCAAGCTCGTCCGGCGACATGCGATCGAGTAGGCCCGTCGATACGGCGACGAGCGAACGACTCTTCGAAGGTCCGGTCGCGAACGCGTTCAACTCGGGAGATTCGTAGATACCGACTTCGGGCATCGTGCTGAGTCCCGCGCTGCGAGCGAGGCGATACACGCGCTCGACGAGGTCCGCTTGGTAGCCGCCGGCGCGCTTCGGATCGATGACCTGCACGCCCATGAACTTCTTCGCCATCCAGCGCGACATCTGGAGCGAAATGAACGCTCCGCCCATGCCCCACACGAGACAGAAAATCATCAGCTGCGTATAGTCGATTCCGTATGCGGTCATGTACCCGGAGAACCCGAATACTTTCAGCAGAATGGAAACCGTCATCATCACGACGAAGTTCGTTAGTAAAAATAAGAATATCCGTTTTCCGATTTGCATGAAGTCTTGCCTCTTTCCTCTATTTTACAGGATGGTACCAAAACCCGCTACGTCAAACCGACGTCCGATCGCACCGCATAAATTCGCGAAAGAAGGCCCTTTTCAAGGGGAGATTAAGGGTTTTTTAACCGGACACTTAATCGAGCGGATTTTCCGGCCATTTATGACGAGGGTATTTCCGCATGAGTTCCTTGCGGATCGTCGGATAGTGCCGCTCCCAAAATCCGCGCAGGTCTTCAGTGATTTGGACCGCGCGGTAGTTCGGCGCGAGAATATGGAGCGAGAGCTTTAACTTCCCGCCTAAAATCTTCGGACCTTCGGTGAGTCGGAAAAAATCCGCAATTCGGCTTTCGATTCGTACGGGCGAACCGACTTCGTAGTGGACCGGCACTCTCGCTCGTCCCGGGAGCGAAACGAAACTCGGCGTATCGTCTTTAAACCTTCGGGCCGCTCCGGGCGCCCAGAGACCACCGAGTAAAGTTCCGAGGTCCGGGAAATCCCGGCTCGACTTCGCTTCGCGGTAGTTCGCGAGCAGTAACGAATGCAGGAGGGCACTGAACCCCGGCGCTTCGAATCCTTCACTCGGCTTCGCCGGGTCGCCGCCACTCTGGAGTAACCCGTACCGAACTTCGAGCGAGACCCACGCCTCCGCATCGGTCCTTTGGGGCACCTTCGGACTAAATTCGCCATCGCGATCCGCGAGACCCGATTTTAGATCCGAAACCCAAGCCGTGAAAAGGCGCTCCCACTCCGTGATCGGAAGTTCCGCATTCGATCCAGCTGCCGGCTCCGCCGCTTCCCGCGTCGTCCGCGAAAGCGTGAGGTCGTGCAAAAGAAAACTCTCCGTCTCCATCCAGCGCTTCTTCCGGTCATCGAACTCTCGTTCGAGCTTCTCGCGAATCGGCAGCGGTTCGACGTCCCAGAGCCAGCTTTCTTCGACCTCGATCGCTGACCGAGCGGTCGTTTTCGCGCGCAGATCCCCCGCACGTTTCGACTCCGAAAGATCGAGGACGAGAAAGAGTTCGCCGTGCGCCCAGAAATCATCCTTCGAAACCGCCGCGCTTCCGCCGCGCGCGAGGAGAAGTTCCGACTCGCCCCCCCGCTCGACTTTCTTTCCGACGCGGTCGTGGAATCCTGAGAGGATCACGCGGGAGACGAAGTCTTCGACCGATTCGCCGCTCGTTTTCGCGGGGGGAACTAAAATCCGAATGAGCGCCTCGTCGAGGCGGTCGCGGATTCGCGTTTGAAATCCCGAGATCCGAAAACGCTTCAGCCCCGCCAGGAAATCGAGACCGAGGTCTTCGCCTTCCGAAATCGCGACTAATGCGTCTAGCGCGCGAGTACGGGCTTCCGATCGAACGAGCGCGTGCGTTCCCGGAAGTAAGCGCGCAATCTCGAATAGACAGCGCGTGATACGCGGATGAAAACTCGATGCGCCGGCGGTCTTTCCTTGCGGCGAAGCCGTGCGATCTTCCGCGACGAACCCGAGATCTTCGAGCAGCCACCATCCGGCATCGAGCCGTTCTTTCGAGGGCGCCTCGAAAAACTCGAAGTCCGGAAAAACCCCGAGCGCGGTGAGGTCGAGAAGGACTGGCGCGAGATCGGTGCGGAGAACTTCCGGAATTTCTTGCATCGCGCGGCCCTCGAAATCGCCCTTCGCATAAAGTCGCATCACCCGGCCCGCCGACGTTCGCCCCGCGCGGCCCGCGCGCTGGATCGCCGAAGCCCGCGAAATCGCCTTCGTCTCGAGCCGCGGAAGGCCCGACGCGTGCGAGTGACTCGCGATCCGGGCGAGTCCCGCATCGACGACGGTGTTTACCCCCGGAATCGTGACCGAACTTTCGGCGATGTTCGTCGAGAGGATAATTTTTCGCCTTACAGCGCCGTCCACACTTCGTGCTCCGACCGATAATGCCCGCGTTTGTTCTTCTTTGGTGAGCTCCCCATGCAAAGGCAAGACGTCAACCCGCGAGCCGAACGCCGAACGAAGTTCGCTCTCCACACGGCGAATCTCGGCCATACCCGGAAGAAAAATCAGGAGGTCGCCGAACGCCGCCGCGTCCGGACGCGCGAGCAGATTTTCCGCCGCCCGACGAATCTCCTTTTCAAGCCCGAACGTTCCGGCGCTTTCGCGCGGCCGGTATTCGATCTCGATCGGAAACCGAGGCGCTTCGACTTCGATCCGCTCGGCGCCCGGAAGGAACTTTTCCAGCGGTACCGGATCGAGCGTCGCCGACATCACAAGGATTCGGAGATCGGGCCGGGACGTTTCCTGGAGCCGCTTCGCCAAGGCGAGCGCGAGATCGGCTTGAAGATGCCGTTCGTGAAATTCGTCGAGCACGAGGACGTCGACGCCCCGGAGAGTCGGATTCGTCGCGAGCTCGCGGAGCAAAGTCCCTTCGGTAAGAAAAACCAACCGCGTATCGTCCCGGCGCTTTCGTTCGAACCGAAACTGGTAGCCGACCTCGGCGCCGAGCACGACCCCGTTTTCCTCGGCGACGCGTTCGGCGGATAACTTCGCGGCAATCCGGCGGGGTTCAAGTACGTAGACTTTCCCTTTCGTAGCGGAAAGCAATGCCCACGGCACGCGAGTCGTCTTCCCCGAACCGGGTGAAGCGATGAGCAAAACGCGCGACGGCCGGGCGGTTACAGCGTTTTCCGGAAACAGCGCCGCCACGACTTTCGGAGTCGTCGGATCGATCGGCAGTGGAATTCGCGCAGCCATGGTTTTCCTTTTATCATTCCCTTTCGAAAGAAAAATCTTAATGCATACCGTCATCGACTTCCTTGCTTGATGCCCTAACCGAGGTCGGTTATCCCCTTCGCACACCCAGTAGTTTAATTAGGAGCTCGACCCCCTTCATGGACAACACCGGATTTTCTTCCCTGACTTCGGGATTTTGGACCAACGCCCCTGTCGTTATCGGCATCATCGGGCTCATCTTCGCCGCCTTCTTTTACTTCCGCGTGAAGGGACTTCCGGACGGAAACGAAACGATGAACCGAATCGCCGGTTACATCCGCGAAGGTTCGATGGCGTTCCTCACCCGCCAATATAAAGTGCTCGCGATCTACTGCGTAGTCGTCGCCACCCTCATCGGTTTAGCGATGGGCCGGGCCCCGGCCGGTAGCTTCGTCCTCGGCGCGTTCCTCTCGATTCTTGCCGGATTCATCGGCATGAAGGCAGCGACCTACGCGAACGTACGAACGTCCCAAGCCGCACGCGAAGGTAAAAAAGCGGGCGCCCTGCTGGTCGCCCTCGATGGCGGCGCGGTGATGGGCCTTTCGGTCGCGGGCTTAGGTATCGCCGGAATGGGCGCTATCTATATGTTCTTCCGCGAAGCGGAGAACTTCTCGAACATCGTTCACGCTTTCGCCGTCGGCGCTTCGTCGATCGCGCTCTTCGCGCGGATCGGTGGCGGGATTTACACGAAGGCCGCCGACGTCGGATCCGACATCGCCGGTAAAGTAATCGAAGATATCCCTGAAGA
>JBBQMV010000060.1:0-10788 GCA_038329315.1 Bdellovibrionia bacterium
AGATCCTTCGCGGGACCCTGGAGTTTCACCTTACCGGTTTCGAGCACGATCCCGTGGTGAGAAATCTCGAGGGCCTGGAGCGCGTTTTGCTCGACGAGCACTACGGTTTTTCCCTCCTTATTGATTTGGAGAACGATTTCGAAAATTTTCTCAATAATTTGGGGCGCGAGACCGAGCGAAGGCTCATCGAGCAAAAGAAGCTCCGGATGACTCATCAGCGCACGCGCGATCGCGAGCATCTGCTGCTCGCCGCCCGAAAGAGTGCCCGCGTTTTGCTTTCGGCGCTCTTTTAGTCGCGGAAAGAGTTCGAACGAATGGTCGAGATCCGCGGCGTACGTCGCTTTCGAAGGCGCGCACCAAGCTCCGAGATCGAGATTTTCTTCGACGGTTAGATTCGTAAAGATCCCTCGTCCTTCCGGAGCCTGCGAAATTCGGCGACGAACGATCAGGTGCGGAGGAAGACCGGAAATCCGTTCGCCGTGGTGGAGAATTTCACCTCCGGATGGTTTCACGAGACCCGAAATAGCCCGCAGAGTCGTGGTCTTACCCGCGCCATTCGAGCCGATTAACGAAACAATCTGACCTTTTTTCACCTGGAACTCGACACCACGGATCGCTTCGATCGCGCCGTACTTTACGGAGACGTTTTTTAGCTCGAGAACGACGTCGCTCATGCGTTCTCCGGTTTCTTCTTTTTGTCCGCGGCTTTACCGAGGTAGGCCTCGATCACGCGCGGGTTTTTCTGAATCTCCGATGGCGTCCCTTCGGCGATCTTCACGCCGTAATCGAGAACCGCGATTCGTTCGCAGATTCCCATGACGAGTTTCATGTCGTGTTCGATGAGAAGGATGGTCATCCCCTGCTCGTCCCGAATCTTACGAATCGTCGCCATGAGAGCCGCGGTCTCTTGGCCATTCATTCCGGCCGCTGGCTCATCGAGGAGAAGGAGCTTCGCTCCGGTCGCCATCGCCCGCGCGATTTCGAGACGGCGTTGATCCCCGTAGGGGAGATTTTTCGCATCGACGTGAGCGCGGTCGCCCATCGAGAAAACGTCGAGGATCTTCATGCACGCCGCTATTTTCACATCTTCTTCGGCCATCGTCTTCTTGCCGTGGAGGATCATCGAGATCCACCCGAAGCGAAGCCGCTTCGGATTATGGTCCATGGCGACCATCAGGTTTTCAAGCACCGTGAGGTCCTTGAAGAGGCGGATGTTTTGGAATGTCCGAGCGAGGCCTCTTTTGGTGATCTCGTAAGGTTTCAGACCGACGAGCGGCTGATCGAATCCGATCACTTCCCCCGACGTCGGTTGATACACGCCGGTCAGCATATTAAACGCCGTCGTCTTACCCGCGCCATTCGGACCGATCAAACCGAAGATCACGCCCTTCGGGACGTTGATTTCCAGTTCCGATACGGCCTTCAACCCGCCGAACTGCATGGTGAGTTTCCGCGTCTGGAGCGCGTATTCGCCGCTCATGCCGAATCCCCTTTTCCGAACTTACCTTTGAAGTACGAAGTGATCTCTTTCGTGCCGAAGAGTCCATTCGGACGCGTCAGCATCAAGACAATGAGAAGCGCTGAATAAATGACCATTCGGAAATCGAGCTTCGTGAGTTCTTGGAGCGGGCGAAGGAGTTCCTTTAAAATCGTAAGAAAAAACGCTGCGACGACCGAGCCGGTGAGACTTCCGAGGCCGCCCAGGACGACCATGATGATGACTTCGAACGAACGGTTAAAATCGAACGTTTGTGGGTTTAGATAACGAAGGTAGTGCGCGAAAAGTGCTCCGCTGACACCGGCGAAAAAAGCTCCCGTCGCGAACGCGCGAACCTTCGCCGAGGTCGTATTTACACCCATCGCCTCGGCCGCGATTTCGTCCTCACGGACGGCGAGAAATTCGCGACCCTGCCGAGAATGGATGAGGCGCCAGGTCACGAAAATGGTGAGCACCAGAATTCCGAATACCCATCCGAAACCGCTCAGCGCCGGAATGTTCGGCATTCCACGAGCCCCCCCGATCGCATCGACGTTCAGCACGATCACGCGAATGATCTCGCCGAAACCAAGCGTGACGATTGCGAGGTAATCCCCACGAAGGCGGAGGGAAGGAAGTCCGACGAGATATCCCATGATCGCCGACGCGATGCCCGCGATCATCAGCACGCAGGCGAAAACCGTCGGAGCGATGTTCGGGTCGTCGATCCAGTTCGGGTGCGAGGCCGCGATCAATGTCGTAATGTAGGCCGAAACATATCCCCCGACGGACATAAATCCGGCGTGTCCCATCGAAAACTGTCCGGTGAATCCGCAAACGAGGTTCAGACTTACCGCGAGTGTCGCGTTGATTCCCGCGTACATCAGAATCGTGAAGTAGTACGGATCGAGTCGATCCGTCAGCAGGAAATGGAAAACCGCCACGCCAGCAACGGCAGCCAGCCACGGCCACAGCGTCTTGAGCCCGTGACTCATACCTTTTCCGTCCGTTTCGACCCGAAGAGGCCGGTCGGCTTAAAGAGGAGAATCAGAATGAGGAGTGCGAAAGCGAGCGCATCGCGGAAGGTCGGGTATCCGTAACCGACGAGGAACGACTCGGAGAGTCCTAGGATGAGTGCTCCGACGACGGCGCCCGTGACATTCCCGATTCCACCAAGGACGGCGGCAACGAAGGCCTTCAAGCCCGGCATCGAGCCCATGAGCGGTTCGATTTTCGGGTAAATGAGACCGACGAGAACCCCGGCGGCACCCGCAAGGGCGGAGCCGAGCATAAACGTGAACGAGATCACTCGGTCGGTAGGAATTCCCATGAGCGACGCGAGATCGTGCGAAAAACTCGCCGCCCGCATCGCGCGACCGGCGCGGGTTTTGTAAATGATCGTCTGCAGAATCGTCATGAGCGTGATCGAGATTCCGAAGACGAGGACTTGGAGCGGATTAATTTTCAATTCGCCGAACGAAAAATCCGCATTAATCGAAAAGACCTGCGGAAAAAATTTCGGATCCGCACCGAACACGAGCTGTCCCGAAAATTCGAGAAACAAGCTCACGCCGACGGCGGTGATCAGAAGATTAATCCGGGGGGACTTCCGAAGCGGTCGGTACGCGATCCGTTCGATGAGAAACCCGACGATCGCACATCCGGTCATCGCGGTGAACAGGATGAGCAAGAGGGCCCAGACCGACGGATGATCCGCGAGGTGGAACGCCCGCGACGTATACATGCCGATGAAGGCACCGAGCATATACACGTCGCCGTGGGCGAAGTTAATCAGCTGCAGAATTCCGAAGACCATCGTGTAGCCGAGAGCGATGAGGGCGTAGATCGCCCCCAAGCTCAAGCCGTTCACTAAGTGCTGTACGAACTCGATCATGTCCTACGACTTACGGCTTAACGGTCGTTTGGTACTTATATCCGCCAGCAGCGACCTTGAGGACCACGGCCGACTTCACCGGATCGCGGTGCTCGTTCAGTGTAATCACCCCGGTAACACCCGGATATTCCTTCGTCGCAGCGATCGCAGCTTTCACCGAAGTGCTGTTCAAATCCGGCGCTCTCGTCATCGCGTCGGCGAGAACTTTCGCAGCATCGTAGCCCATCGCCGCGAGACCATCCGGTATAACTCCGTACTTGGTCTTGTATTCAGCGATGAATTTTTGGACGACCGGCGACTGGTCTTCAGGAGAATAATGGTTCGAGAAAAATGAACCCTCGATCGACTTGCCGCCGATTTCCGTCAGTTTAGGAGAATCCCAGCCATCGCCGCCCATGAGCGGTACGTTCAAGCCGAGTTCTTTCGCCTGACGGGCGATCAGTCCGACTTCCGTGTAGTAGCCCGGGACGTAGATCGCTTCCGGCTTCTTCGCGCGAATCGCGGTCAGCTGCGATTTAAAATCCATGTCGCCGGCCGAGTAGCTTTGATCGACGACGATCGTGCCGCCGTTCTTCGTGAAAGTTTGGGTGAAGAAGTCCGCGAGACCGACCGAATAGTCGTTCTTGACGTCACGAAGGATCGCGACGTTTTTGATCTTGAGATTTTCTTTCGCGAATTTCGCCATCACGGTCCCTTGGAAAGGATCGATGAAGCAAACGCGGAAGATATAGTCGCCTTGCTCGGTGACCTTCGGGTTCGTGGAGGACGGCGTGATCATCGGAACGCCGTGGGCTTGGGCGATCGGAGCCATCGCAAGCGACCGCGAGCTGGCGACTTCGCCGAGGAGCGCCGCGATCTTATCTTGAGTGATGAGCTTCGTCACCGCCGTCGCCGCTTCGTCGGGCTTACCTTGGTCGTCGAGGGTGATGACCCGGAACTTCTTACCCTTTACGCCACCGGCGGCGTTGATTTGTTCGAACGCGAGCTCGATCCCTTGGTGGGTCGACGTACCGAACGTCGCTTCGCTTCCGGTCATCGAGCCGACTTCACCGACGACGATTTCGGTGGCCGAGGCCGCCGTACTATTCGTATTCGTGGTGGTCGTGTCCTTTTTCGTGCAGCCTGCGATGGCGAGTAAGGTCAGAGCCAGGGCCGAGAACCGTGTCAGTTTTTTCATAGGTCGTTAATCCCTCTAATGACCGAAGGTTATGGAACTAACCCCTGGATGGTCAACGTGAAAAGGCCCCGCGACCGAAGTCGCGAGGCCCTCTAGGGTTCATGATAACTTAGCGCGTTATTAAAGCGCGAAGAAGTAGATCACGATATTGTCATAAGTCTTCCCGGAGTTCGAATTCAGGCGAATGCGAACGACGTTCCCACCGAGGTCGATGACCGACTTAGGAAGGGTGAAGCTGCCAGCGCGGGCGCCGTCTTTGCCTTGAAGCTTGAGGTTAGGATAGTTCACCTTGTCGCCGTTGGCGGAAATAATGTCGAAGTTCGAGCATTGGGAAACGTTTTGGAAAATCACGTTCAGTTGGCCGTTCGAGACCTTCGTTTGAACCGTTCCACCGCAAAAGTTAAGCGATTGGAAACCGGTCGAATTCATATAGATCACGGGACCGGTTGGCTGGGTCGAGACTTGGCGAACCGTGATGACGATCGTGTCGGAGTGCTTGCCGGAGTTCGAGTTCAACTTCACGCGAATGGTGTTCGTGCCGAAATCGATCATCGAAGCTGGGATCGTGAATCCGCCGTAACGGGATTGATTCGAACCTTGAAGCTTTTGGTTCGGGTAGTTCACCTTATCGCCGTTCGCGGAGACGATGTCGAAGTTCGAGCATTGGGAAACGTTCGAGAACACGAGGTTCAGTTGGGTCGCGCCGTCCGAAATTTTGGTTTGAAGAACGCCGCCGCACTCTGGGAGCGAAGCGTAGTCGTTCGCGTCCATTTGGACGTAACCGGCAAATGCCGAAGAGAGGGTGGCGAACATCGAGATCGCGAGAACCGAGAAGAACTTTTTCATGTGAATACTCCAAAATTTTCAGTCGCGTTATTGCGTGAAAGTGTGGAGCGGTTCTATCACCGGAACTTCGAATGGGGAGGATAAATATCGCATTGCAGATATGCAATGCGTCACCTTATCTATTCTTTAAATACTTAAGTAATATCAATATGTTATAAATTAACGCAGCGAAGCATATTTGATCTGGCGTTACCGATACTTTACTAAACTCAGAGCGAAATACCGTTATCGCCGAGGAGTGCTTTGATTTGCTCGAGTAGCGCCTGGTTCTGGCCCGTCGAGGCCTTGCGCTCACGGGTCGCACGGACGAATTCGGCGAAGTAGTACTTCGCGATTTGTTCTGGCTTCACTTCTTCGCCTTGGAAGGTCCAACGCACGTCGCGGAATGGGCCGATTTGCGCGAGAAGCTCCTGCGCTTTCACACTGGAAGCATCCGGATTCGCGCCGTCGAAGCCGAACGGGCCCCGCGCATGCTGAGCAAACGCGAGCGCGATCACCCCGTGAGCGGAATTCGAAACGACGAGTTTCACTTGGCTCCGGTAGAGCATGAAATCCGCCGAGGTCTGCGCCACGGAGTAGATCTTCACTTCGGAAAAACGCGCGCCGGCTTCCGAATAAGAGTTAAAAACACGGGCGAATTCGTTGAAACGTTCGCGCAGTTCCGCGAGGAAGCGCACGGTCTCTTCTTCGACGATTTGGTGGGGATCGAGATTCGAGCCCAAGCCGAGCAAACGCTCCGCATCCGGGTGCGTTTCCGCACGCGCGAGATCGTGAATCCATCCGGAGAGATTTGGGGAAAAGTCTTTCGAAGTGGCCATAACTGATACTCCTCTGCTTCCTGCAGTGGGATTAACCCGCTCGTGCTAGTTTGGCGGGGACGTGGCCGGATTGTCAAAAAAATAGCTCCCAGCGAGTAGGTCCGCTCCCAGATCGGCGCGGGCTTCGCCCGACCGTAGGGTGTGTACTGTTCTAGATCGCTGATAAAAGGCGCTCTGGGATCGTCAGATTCAAATGGAGCCCCAGGTATTAAAAGTGGGCGCCGTAAGTTGGTTTTAGGCTTCCTAGTAAACTAGGCATGCACACCGCCAACTGGAACAGCCCCCTGGGCATTTGAATGTAGGGTCCAGATGATAATAAAACGACCCCAGAGCACCTTTCATTTTACCGGTTCTGTTTCGCGGAAACCAAGTTTTTTATGAAAATCCGACAAGTATCGGAAATCTTTGAAAAGCTTTACAGCACCCGACGGGAATGACACACTTTTATCCAATAGCGTTTATGGCGAAAAAACTGCTCGTTGCCGACGATAGCTTGACGATTCAGAAGGTCATCAAACTCGCCCTTTCGGGGGATGGGTATGAAATCCAAACCGTTTCTGACGGTACGGAATGCCTTCAGCAAATCTCCCTGTTCCGCCCCGACGTCGTGTTGATCGATGTGGGGCTTCCGGGCCGTTCTGCGTTCGATATTAAAAAGGCCGCGAACGAAGACCCGGACTTGTCGCGCCTGCCGTTCGTGCTGATGTCGAGCGCGTTCGAAAAGGTCGACGAAGCAAAAGTCGCGCTCTTGAAGTTCGACGGCCGCCTCACGAAACCATTCGACCCTTCGAATCTGAAGGGGGTGCTCACCTCTGCACTTGCGATGAACTCCGGTCAGACGGTGAAGGAATTCGTTCCTTCGGCCGCGCCGAGTTCCGGCTTCACGAACAGCGGATTTAACACTGGATTTAACTTAGATCCTTCCGATCGCTCAAAACAAATGATGCGTCCTCCGCTCTCGACCGTCGACTCCGACGGGGTGACCGGCGAAATCCAGTTGAAGGATCCGAAGGTCAGCTACTCAAATTCGGGTATTCAGGCTCCTCCTAAACCCGATCCTCTTTGGTCAGACGCCCCTTCCCCATCGGATTCTCACGATGCCGAGATCCGAAATCTAACCGAGTCGACGGTGAAGATGAGCGGACTCGATGACCTCGGTGGCTGGAATATCGAGGAGAATTCGAAAACCTCTCTTCCTCCGATCCCGGACATATTCACCTCGACCGGAATCTCCCAACCGAACATGATCCAGTCATCCTTCGGACAAGATTTCGGTCAAACGGATTTGAATCAAATCGGAATTCCGATGCCGGATCATGATGATCACATGGGTCTCGATCTCGAAATCGGTTCGCCGACGCCGACGAGCCCTTCGATTCCGATGCCGGAACGAAGCGCGATCGAACCACCAGGCATGGATTTCGGTTTACGTACTCCCTCTGCCCCATCGCCTTCCCTCGAAGGCATGGTCGAGAAACAAGTCCGTGAACAACTTGAAATTCTCGTTCAGGGTGCGGTGAAGACCCAACTCGAACAGATGGCACGCAAGGCGCTTCCGGAAATTGCGGAACGCGTGGTGAAGGCGGAGATTCGCAAGCTGCTTGAAGGGCTGGCGGGCGGGTCGTCCGATTAACGCTTGAGGCGGAGTTTGATCTCTTCGCTATAGAGGCGCTTCACGTCGCTTGAGCCTTCGGCTCTGGCTTGGAGTTCGCCGTGTTCGCCGTAGTTTTCGAAGGTTCCTTCGAATTCGGGAGCTTCCGCTTCTAATCTGAGGTCACGCCAGGAGATGGCGTCTCCGCGCTTGAGCAGTGAAGCACGGCTATAGTCGGAACGAATCTCGTCGATCGAGCGCTCGAGAAGGCCCGCGAATCTCGAAACGAGAAGGACGCGAAATTTTTCGACGTCGATTCCCAGTGATGCCGTCGGCTGATCGGTTTCGGGGGCGATCGCGCAGTTCACTCCGATTCCGGCGACGATAAAGCTTCCGGAGGAAGAACCAACTCCTTCACACAATATCCCACCGACTTTTCGGAAACTGAGTTTACGATCGCGCAGGCCGAGGTCGTTCGGCCATTTCAATACCAGTTCGGCGTCGGGGCGGAAAGTTGCCGCGGTTTCGTAGACCGCGAGCGCGACGGCGAGCGGAACCCAGGTCATCGGGTAACTCGCCCGGGGTCTTAGCACGACCGAAAGAAAGAGATTTCCTGCATTCGATTTCCATTCGCGTCCGAGACGTCCGCGACCGCCGGTTTGGGTCCGTGCGGAAATCCAACTCCCATGAGGCGCACCTTCTTCGCCCATCGTGCGGGCAAGATCATTCGTCGAACTCACTTCTTCGAGTACGGCGTTGTACGGAAACGATTTCATAATACGAGTAGCGAGAGATCGAGCGCAGCGACCGAATGCGTAAGTCCGCCAACCGACATCAGATGAACACCCGGCTGCGCGTATTCCGCCGCGGTCGCTTCAGTAATTCCGCCGGAACATTCGATGACTGGAGCGTACCCGGAGGCCACGACGATTTTCAGTGCCGACCGGACCGCTTCTGGCGTGAAGTTATCGAACATAATCACGTCGACTTTTTCGGCGAGCGCCAGTTTCAGCTCGGCCGGATTCGTAATTTCGATTTCGATCTTCAGTCCGTGTGGGGCGACCTTCCGGGCTGCGGCGATCGCCGCACGAATCCCACCTGCGGACGCGATGTGATTTTCTTTGATCAGCACGCCGCCCGCGAGATTCACGCGGTGGGAAAATCCGCCGCCCGCCATCACGGCGCCGATCGCGACATCGCGGTAATGAGGAAGAATTTTACGGGTGGCCGTAACCCGAGGTTGCTCGCCTTTGTATTTCCGTTTCGTCCATTCCGCGCCGACCTGATCGGTGAGAACGCGAGTGCGAGTCGCGATTCCCGAAAGATAACTCGCGAGGTTCAGGTACGGTCGTTCCAGTGCGAGGATACCCGTTGCACTTCCGCTCCATTCCACCACGGTCACGCCGGCTTTTACGCGGGTTCCATCTAGGACGAGGGTTTTCGCTTGAAACGGCATTCCAATTTCTTCGGATACTGCCGCCGCGGCCCGCGCGATCTCGGCGCCATAAAAAATGCCGTTCGTCTTCGCGATGATTTTCGCGCGGACCTTACGATCACGCTTAAGACCGAGCGAGGTCCAGTCGAGCGAATACCCGTCTTCACGAAGCCCTTCGGTCAGGAGTTCACGGA
This sequence comes from Bdellovibrionia bacterium, assembly GCA_038329315.1. GTDB lineage: Bacteria > Bdellovibrionota > UBA1018 > UBA1018 > UBA1018 > JACMQW01. The sequence goes on from JBBQMV010000060.1 coordinate 9,433, forward strand.
AAGCCGAGTAGAGGTGTGGAAGTGCCGGTGTCGACGTCCGCATGGTTCCCTTTTTACTCCCATAAATCCGTGCTACTCGAAAGAAATATGAGTTCTACCCCACGTTCTTTCGGCCGCACCTCTGCGGATATTCGCCCCCTCACCTTCGAAGTCGGTTTCACGCGCTATGCGGAAGGTTCGGTCCTGGTTCGGGCGGGAAATACCCATGTCCTCTGTACCGCTACGATCGAAGAAGGTGTTCCTTCTTGGCTCAAGGGAAAAGGATCCGGGTGGATCACTTCGGAGTATTCGATGCTCCCACGCGCGACCCATACTCGCACACGCCGAGATCGTGAAAAGGTTTCCGGCCGTACTCAAGAAATCCAGCGCCTCATCGGCCGCGCGCTTCGGAGCTGCGTCGACCTGAAGGCGCTCGGCGAACGCCAGGTGATTCTGGATTGTGACGTGCTCCAAGCCGATGGCGGAACGCGCGTGACCTCAATCACCGGCGCGTGCGTCGCGCTTCGACTCGCGATCGGTAAACTCGCGAAAGAGGGGAAAGTTCCGCTTTCTGCCTTCGCCGGTACGGTCGCCGCGATCTCGATCGGGATGAAGGAAGGAAAAGTCCTGACTGATCTAGATTACGAAGAAGATTCGTCGTGTGATGTCGACATGAACTTCGTCATGACCGACAAGGACGCCTTCGTCGAAATCCAAGGTACGGCCGAACACGCCGCCTTCACGCGCGAACAGATGAGCGGGATGACCGATGCCGCGGTCGCCGCCCTTTCGAAAATTCGCACGCTCCAAGCCGATCTCATCGCGAAGCATGGCTAAAGCCCGGACGTTCGCGTTCCTCCTCCTTGTTCTAGTGGGCTGTGCGAGACTTTCGAGCTGCAATTCGAGCGAGAATTGGGCGATCGAGAAGATCGAAGAGCGCTGGAACGGCCCGGACGCGAAGGAAGACCTGATCACGTTTAAAAACGGAAAAAACTGGGACAATCTCGGCATGAAGACCGAAAAAGTCGCCGAAATTCCGGGACCCGGCGACAGTCATGTTTTCGCTTTCAAGGCGCTGAGTTGCGTCGAATGTGAGCCGGATCTTTTACTCACGATCCGGTCGACCGCCGGCGATAAAGTCGTGTCGGAACCCTTTCCGGGAGAGGTGACTTCGCTTGATATGGAATCCGGCGTGCGCGAAGTCGGCCCGTACGGGAAAATTATGGCCTTCTTCGGAAAGTGTCTCGACGGAAGTCCCGCCGAAGTTTTCGTGATTCAGTATGTTTCGTTACCCAAAGGAAATACCGTGATTACTGACATCACGCCGACGGAGAACGGACTCGAATCGACCCGGATTGAAAAACTTCCGGCCGCTAC
>JBBQMV010000061.1:0-10770 GCA_038329315.1 Bdellovibrionia bacterium
ACTTGAAATGACGACGGATGGAGTTCGCCTTGTAATCGAACCGATCCGCAATGGTAAAAAAGGCCTCCGCGCTTCCGCCGAGAAGGTCATGAAGAAACATGATGCGACTTTTCGCAAACTCGCAAAATAACAATGAATGAATACCGCTTTCTAAACGTTGAGGACGTGTTCACGCTGCAAGAAATGCAGCTGGAGCGATATGGCGGAGCAGTTGGCATCCGCGATCTTAAGCTCCTTGAATCCGCCGTGATGACTCCGCAGGCATCTTTCGGTGGTGTCTATGTCCACACCAATATTTATCAAATGGCAGCCGCCTATGCGTTTCACGTCGCGGAAAACCAACCCTTCATCGATGGAAATAAACGGACAGCGCTCGCAGCTGCATTGGTGTTTCTGGATTGGCACCGAACGGAATTAAATGATTCTGATGATGAATTATACGATGCAATGATCAACCTTTCACAAAAGAGCCTCAACAAAGCGGGGCTCGCTCGTCTTTTTGAAAAGCTCGCCCAAACTATCGAAAGGGGCGACGACGTCTAGATTTCTCATGCCTAAGAAAAACACTCAGCCTAACGCCAGTCGAAATTCAAAAACGCCGGCCCATAAAAAACGTTCCGTAAAGCCGAACTCGGGAACGACGCCTTCTCTTGTTCCCGTCCACCCCTGGCGGGCATGCCCATATGGGCAGCATACTGTAATAACGCACGCGGAAAATATCCCTCCGAGTCGGTCTCATCCAAAAGGCGTAGTCACAACTCGACATCAGCATTGTGCGAGGAATCCCTCGGGAAAAGATCAGCTCTACGCGGAAGAGATTCAGGAGATATCGGCGCAAAATTTTTCGGGCCTGAAAAATCGACTTTGCCCGATATCGCTCGGGTTTTCGAATGGCGACAAATATGATGACCTGATTGCCGGTTGGGTTCAATACTGGAACGAGGTTCTCAAGCCCGCCGTTCCTTTGGAGCCAAACCTTATCAAAGCGTTGATCGCCTCCGAAGCACGATTCAATCCAAACCTCCTTTTCAATAAGAAGGACTCAAACAGCGCACGTGGTCTGACCCAGATCACGAATAGCACGAGAAAAATTTTAGGAAATGCCAAAGGCGAGCTGAAAGATCACTTTATTACGGTAAATAAAACAGACCTGAATGACCCGAGCGTAAATATTTGTGCGGGTGTTCGCTGGCTTTTTCAAAAGAAAAAACTCGCCTCTATCCATCTGGTGCGCCCAGCGACTTGGCTCGAAGCGGTCCAGGAATATAAAGGCGCTTCTATAGCAACCAAGGCCAGAGCGAAGGTGTTAATGAACCGATTCGAAAAGTTCTATGAGGATTGTCGGAAATGCGCGAAATGAAAATCTTATTTATTTTTTTGTTTTTCTCGACTTCAGTCATCGCGGATACCCACGGTCTTTATCGAATTCGGTATCCTTACGGTTTGCTCACTGACGATTTCGGAATCGTCAGTGAGGATGACTTAGCCGTGGACACCTGGAGAGGAATTCCCCATCCCTATGAAGAAAGCGGATCTAACGGTGGCTATCCGTATTGGTCATGTTTTCCCGCTCGCCAAACATCGACGAGTTATGAAACCTGGCGAGCCGCCGATCCGATGGGAAGAGCCGATCGGATCGTAACCCTGTGTTCTTTAGAATTTGTCGCGGAAAATGAAACCGAAATTCATCGATTTGTCGGAAGGCGAGCCTACCCAATCGAGCAATGTCGCTATTTTAAAGCGGAATGGAAACGAATCACTCACGGTCGGCCCTATGTCTGTTTCAATGCCTACGGCGGCGAAGCGGAACCTCGGAAAGCGCGTGAAGAGGGAAAAACCGAAAAAGTATGGACATGGGATAGAATCAAAACGAAAAGCGGGTGCATGTCCTATTTCGACGGCGAGTGCGGCATCGCATATTGGCAGAAGTTAAGAAAAGAGGACCAGCTTTAGGCCCGGCTTTTTTTAGTTTGAAGCGGCGATACGTCCCGATCCGCTCAAGACGCTTTGTTCAATTCCTCGCGAACCACGTCCCGTATCGTATCGAGCAACTCCGAGTCGATCCTCTTACCAAAAAGCGCTTCCCTAAGTTTTTCTTTCATAAGCGTCTGATATTCGCCATGTGGGGTCGCCCGCGCCGCTTGGTTATAGGCCCCTCTAGGCCGTCTATGCGTACTTCATGCCCGCTTAAGGCAACCTGATCGCATAAGATTGCTCAAACGGAAAAGACGTCTACGAGTGAGTGGGGTTTCAATCCCCGAAAAATCCTCCCTTTCTTATTTCAAATCGCGCTCTTCCCGCGGTAATTCTTGAGCCATGCCCGAAGCCCGACTTACTCAGCTTATGAAACGAAACCGCCAACTCACCGCTTTGATCCAGCAGCGTGAACTTACCCAAACCGAGAAAGACGAATGGGAAGGGCTCGTGCGGGAAATCCAAGAGCTTCAAGAAGGCGACCAACGGGAAGCCGAGTACGAGTAAAGACGAGCGCCTAGGCTTTGCCGTCTTCGGCCGCGACTTCGCGGTACAAAGTCTCAACGTGCGCTCGCGCCCACTGATTACGGCGGAGAAAAGTCAGACTCGATTTGATACTCGGATCGGTCTGGAAGCATTTAATGTCGATGATACGGCCGAGCTCATTCCATCCGAAATGGGCAACCAAGCGTTCGAGAATTTTTTCAAGAGTCATCCCGTGAAGCGGGTCCTGTGCCATACCGGATTTCTATCTGAGAACGGGTCGCAAGGCTACTCGTCTGGGTGACCCCTACTACGCTATCCTACTCCGATGCGTCCCTGCCGTAGACGGCCTCAATTCTGCGACTTCGAAAATCGGTAGAGTTCGTAAATCAGCATCGTGTGGCCGTCGATGAAGTCCGCCTGAGCCTTCTGATCGGGGCAGAGACTCCGCACATTAAAGACGTCGTTCAAATAGGCTGCTCGCTCACGGTCGTAATGATCTTGGTAAACCGAAGCGCCATAGGAGTTAATACAGCGGCTCGCTTGAGCGATTTGGTGCACATGTTCGAGCTCGTGCCGCAAGCACAGCACGAGCCCGCAAGAGCTCGCGAGTGCAGGGGCCGCTAATCGGATCGTCCGGTTTGCATGATCGCTAACGGCCGCCTCGATCTGATTTAACTTCGGCGTAGGATCCGCATAAACGCGATACCCCATCGGATCGAAGCCAAAACTCTGAATCGTGAAAGCAATCGCTTCGTCCCATTTCTTTGTATCCAAAAGCGATTTAATCTGGGCATGTATAGAAAGTAAATTCGCCTCATCGTAGGCGGGAACCGAAACTTGCGCTTCGTGTTTTCGAGGATTAAACCAATCCGAAATATTAGTCCCTATCGACTTGGTAGCCGTCACGGGATCCGATATGAATCCTTTACGAATAAGGCGGTTCTGCATCTTTTTCGAAAACGGATATTTCACCTCCGTTTTCGTATCCTCATTCAGAATCGTCACCCCATATTGGAGGAAGATCGGCGAACATTTATTTACGATTTGAACGAGTTCCGTACCGTTCAAAGGCACTTCAGTCCGAAGTCCGTATTTAGGATTTCCACCGTCTAAAAGACTATACGATGTTTCACATACATTATAATCGATACAGTTTTTTGCTTGCTGTAGTTTTCCTAAGTCGGAACTCTGCACCGTGAAATTATAAATATCAGCGTAAGCAGGCGTACAAAGGAGTTGGACAGCGAGCACTGAAATGAAAAATTTTCTGTTCTTCATACTTATTCTCCCGCGTCCCAGCCGTAGACGGCCTCGACTCGAATAAGAATCCGAGAAAGAGTGTTCGGATCCATACCGATAAATTCTGCCCTAACATTCAGCGAACCATCCGCAGATTCGACGACATGAAAGGAAATCGTCCTGAAAGTTTTCGTGTATTCCGAGCCGAGGAGTATCGCGGCTTCCGGAATTTTTCCGACTGGAAGAATTTCGGTGGTTTGAGTCTGAGGAATTTCGCTTTGGGCGCTCATTTTCCCCGCCGTGTCGACTTCGAGATCGAAAGGCTGGATTTGAAGAATCTTTCCGGTCTCGGAATCAATCCGAGTCACGGGGGCGACCGCTAAGGTTTGGGTTTGGTCCTTCAAGTCGACACATTTCGCTTCGATCGCAAGGCGCGGGGCTAGATTTCCGAGATCTTCGAACTCAGTGACTTGGAAAATCGAGTTAGGAACAACACGGTCCGGTTGATCGGTCGCTTGGGAAATCACATACGAGTCGAGCTTGAAGACGCCCTTCCGAGTCGCTCGGAATTTTTCTTTTCCGTCGACGATCGAAAGCCCACGGATCACTTTCGAATCAAACCGTACGCATTTCGGCTGGGCCGCGGCCATTGCGGCTTCGATCTTTTCGGTGCCGGGATAAGCACGTGCTTTAGCGCCGGGATTTCTCCCGCATGCCGTAAAGGCGGTCGCCGTCGCGATTCCTAAGATAAGAGAGGTGGTAAAGGTCTTCTTCATGGCCGTTCCCCTTTGAGCGAAAAAGGTGCCAGCCTTCCTCCGTTATAGAGACTTCTGGGCGCAAAAACCGTCTAAGGAATAGACGATTGCTCAAGAAAGTGAGCTAATAAGGACCGGTGGCGCGGTGAAAAGGCGAAATGACCTCGAATATCTAGAATCGGAATCGATCTCCCTGATCCGGGAGGTCGCCGAGGAATTTGAGAATCCGGCCATCCTCTTTTCGGGCGGAAAAGACTCCCTCCTCCTTATTCACCTCGCGATCCGCGCATTCTGGCCGGCAAAGATTCCGTTCAAGATCGTGCACGTCGATACTGGCCATAATTTTCCGGAGACGATCGAATTCCGAGACTGGCTCGTAAATCAGTATTCCTTCGACCTGATTGTCGGTTCGGTCGAAGACTCGATCCGGCGCGGAACCGCGGCCGAAGAAAAAGGGCCGGAGGCGACCCGGAACCGAATCCAGAGCATCACCCTGCTCGAGACGATCGAAAAGTACCACTTCGACGCGCTCATCGGTGGCGCCCGTCGCGACGAAGAAAAGGCCCGAGCGAAAGAGCGCTTCTTTTCCCACCGAAACGAATTCGGAGAATGGGACCCAAAAAACCAACGCCCGGAACTTTGGTCGATCTTTAACTGCAAAAAATCCGTCGGCGAGAACTTCCGCGTCTTCCCGCTGAACAACTGGACGGAGATGGACGTTTGGAATTACATCCAATACCGCAGTATCAAAGTTCCTTCGCTCTACTTCGCGCACAAGCGGGAGGTCTTTAGCCGCCACGGAATCCTCTACGCGGTCACACCGTTTAAGCCGCCTTTAACGGGCGAGAAATCCTACGAAGCAGAGGTTCGATTTCGCACAATCGGTGACGCGACCTGTACGGGCGCGCTCCTCTCCGGCGCTTCGACGGTCGAAGAAGTCATCGCCGAAGTGGCCCGACTTAAAACAACGGAGCGGGGAACTCGCGCGGACGATAAGGTTTCCGAAACCGCAATGGAAGACCGGAAAAAGCAGGGCTACTTCTGATGGCCCACACCCAAAAAACTTTCGATCTCTTGAAGGTCGCCTTCATCGGGAGCGTCGACGACGGAAAAAGCACCCTCATCGGTCGCCTTTTCTACGACACGGATTCGATCTTCGAAGACCAGCGTTCCGAGCTTGAAAGCTCGTCCCGGCGCCGAGGCGAATCGAAACTAAATCTCGCCCTCTTTACCGATGGCCTGCGAGCCGAACGCGAGCAAGGTATTACGATCGACATCGCTTATCGCTACTTCTCTACTGTGCGCCGGAAGTTCATCGTCGTCGACTGCCCCGGACATTTCCAATACACACGGAACATGATCACCGGCTGCTCGACGGTCGATGCCGTCGTCGTTCTTATCGACGCAGAAAACTATGCCCGCCACGGACTGATGGAACAAACGAAGCGCCACCTCGCGATCGCATCGCTCCTCGGAATTAGCGGATTCGTCGTCGGGATCAATAAAATGGATCTCGTCGGATACGACGAAGCAGCCTACCGGAAAATTGAGGCCGACGTACGTGCCGCCGCCGATAAGGTCGGCGCTCCCGAGTTAAATATTATTCCGATCTCGGCGGTCGACGGCGACAACGTCGTCGAAAAATCCGCGCATATGCCATGGTATACCGACGCGACTTTACTCTCGACGCTCGAAACGCTCGACGTCGGCGTCCGCGACGCCACCGCCCCGTTTCGCCTTCCAGTCCAGCGCGTGATTCGCGGCGTGACGGCGACGAATCCGAACTTCCGGGGCTACGCCGGACGAATCGCGAGCGGCACTGTTCGCGTCGGCGACGAAATCGTGGTCGGTGGAACGGGCCCGTGCACGCGGATAAAAGGCATCCACACTTACGACGAGCCCGAGCTGAAATCCGCCTCGGCTCCGGATTCCGTCGTGATTACTCTGGAAGATGAAATTGATATTTCACGAGGCGATCTCCTTGCCGAGGCGGCGCGCTCTCCGGGTGAGTCCGACGAAATTACGACGCGGGTGTGTTGGCTCGGACAAGTCCCCGCCGATGCCTCGCTCACGTATCTCGTGAAGCATCATCACCGATATCTGAAAGCGAAACTCGTCGGTGTGAATCGAAAACTCGATATCACCACGCTCACCGCGAGTGATGATGACCAAGCGCTCGGTATGAACGAAATCGCCGAAATCCGCTTGAAACTCAGCCAACCGATTGCGTACGATCGCTACGAAGAAAATCGAACGACCGGATCGGTGATCGTGATCGATCCGCGTACGAACCAAACCGTCGGGGCAGGGCTCTTTTTGTGAAGGACGACGTTCTCAAGCCATTCGAAAATTCGATCACCGATGTGGACTACGAAAAACTCCTCGGCCAGCAGGGTCGAGTCATCTGGTTCTACGGCCTCAGCGGGAGTGGGAAGTCGACGATCTCCGACACCCTCAATCGGCATTTCCACCAGCGGGGTCGTTTTTCGGTCATTTTGGACGGCGACGCGATTCGGGGCACGATCAATCAAGATCTCGGTTTCAGCGAGGCGGATCGCTCCGAAAATCTCCGGAGAACGGCCGAACTCGCCCGATTCTTGGCGAAACGGGGCGCGATCGTCATCGTGAGCTTCATCACGCCCTATCGGGAAATCCGCAAGAAAATCGACGGGATATTGCACGACGTCGCCCATGTCCTCGTTTTTTTGAATACCGGAATCGAAACGTGCAAAAAGCGGGACCCTAAGGGTATATATCGAGCGCACAGCGAAGGTAAGATCAAGTCCCTGACCGGGATAGACGCGTCGTTCGAAATCGGGCCGCATGATTTCGAGCTCGATACGGAGTCTCTGACCATTGAAGAGACTTTAAATGACCTGATCCGAAAAATACGGATCTAAATTGGAAGCGAACTGAAATGAAAGCCAACCTAGATTACCTTCACGTTGAGACCCCGGACCTTCACATTGAGCGCCGAAAGGAACTCATGAAGAAGTATCCGAAGGAGCTCCGCGCGATCATGGGAAATCATCCAACCACGATCCTCTGGATCGCGGCCTGCGTGTTCTCTCAGTTCGCGGTAGCCTACGCCCTTCGAGACTCCCGCTGGTACGTCATCCTCGGAGTCGCCTACGTTTTCGGCGCGTTTCTGAACCATGCCCTTTACGTCTTCGTCCACGAAGCCTCCCACAACCTGATTTTCAAATCCTCGAACGCAAATAAATACGCCGGTATGTTCGCCGATTTTGCGCTCGTCGTCCCGGGTGCGATGGCATTCCGCAAATACCACCTCCTTCATCATAACAAGATGGGACAGTACGATTTCGACGGCGATCTCTCCCCAAACTGGGAAGCGAAGCTCGTCGGAAATAGTCCATTTCGGAAACTCATCTGGGTTCTCATGCTCGGGATTTCCGAAGCTTCCCGTCCGATTCGTTTTAAGGCGCCGCCGTTCTGGGATCGTTGGATCGTAGGGAACATCGTAGTCCAAGTCGGCGTGATGGCGACTGCGTTCTACTTCCTCGGCATCCCTGGGATCGTCTATCTTTTCGCGTCGACCGTCTTCGGTCTTGGCCTCCATCCGCTGGGAGCTCGCTGGATCGCCGAACACTTCCTCTCGGATTCGAAACAGGAAACCTATTCTTACTACGGCCCAATGAACCCAATCATGTTCAACGTCGGCTTCCACATGGAACATCACGACCTGATGACCGTCGCGTGGAATCGCCTCCCGCTGATCAAGAAGATCGCACCCGAGTATTATACCAACCTCGAGTCCGTGAAATCGTACCCAGGCCTCCTCTTCAAGTTCATCACGAACCCGAAGATGAGCCTCTACTCACGGGTTCTCCGGAAATCCGAGACTCGTGCCGCGGCACTCGCACCGGCGAATTACGGGGACGAGGGCGCGACGTACGTGCCTAATCCCGCTTCCGCGTAATTCCGAAATAAAGCGCAAGAAACCCGAAGACCATCCAAGCTTCAATTGCGTAAAGGCGGCGTTCCACGAGAAGATCGTGGGGCATCTGACGACTCGCGCCCCAGAGCGGACCGAAGGCTGATCCTTCGGGTCGATAAACGACGAAGACCATGTAGAGCGCGCTGAAAAATCCGGTAATCAAATTCACGTACACGAAATAATGGAAAAACCGAGCAAACAGCTTCATACGATCAGTCCTCTCTTCGATTTTACCTATACCCTCCTGAATTACGAGCCCAAGCTTACGAGCCTGAAATACCTGACTAGTATCGCGATCTACTATTTCAAGTTTGGCTTCTTCGAACCCTTCCGAATTCTCGAACGTCTCATTTACCGAAAGAAGTTCGCCGCAGTGAGGTTTCCACGTGAGCCGGTATTCATCCTCGGCTACTACCGCTCCGGAACGACCCACCTCCAGGAGGTCATGCTTCAAGATCCACAGTTCGGGTACCTGAACTTCTATCAATGCTACTTCGGCGCCGCGTTTAATCTCACCGAGAAGATCTTTAAGAAATTTTTCCAGTGGCTCATCGATCTGCCGTTTATCGCCTTCCGACACCCAGCTCACAACATCCCGTTCAAATTCGATCTTCCGGGAGAAGAAGACGTCAGTATGGTCGCCTCGGCATTTCGTTTCGCCGCAAACTGGGGTCAGCTCTATCCGAAGAAATTTCGAGAAATTTTCGGGAAGACCGTTCTCTTCGAAAACTGCCCGCCCGAAGTGAAGGATCTTTTTCGCCGCGAGATGCTTGATCTCTTTCGCCGAGTGACGCTCGCGAACGCAGGGAAGCCTTTACTTTTGAAAAGCCCACCCCAAACCGCGCGGATCCAATTCATCCTCGAGATGTTTCCGAACGCGAAGTTCCTCTTTATCCGAAGAAACCCCCACCCGGTTTTTAAATCAAACCGAAAACTCTGGAAGACCTTTAAAATTCATCAACTCCAGGATTTTTCAGACGCCGAGGCAGACGAGGAAATTTTTTGGAGTTTCGATAAGATTCTCGAAGCATACGAAGAACAGAAGAAGTTACTAAAACCGAATCAACTCTTCGAACTTTCATATGAAGATTTCATGATAGATCCGATGGACCATATGCGACGGGCTTACGAGACCCTCGAACTCCCCGGATACGCCATCGCGGAAGCTCGCTTCCGCGACTACATTGCGAAGAAACACGGCCAAAATATCGATCGGTACACCTATACCGAAGAAGAACTGCGCCTAGTCGAGAACCGATGGGCGAAGTGGTTCAAGCTCTGGGGTTACTCGCGGCCCTGAAAACCGCTGTCTAAAGTTTAGACACCCGTCTACGCCCGCCGCCCCCGCCGAGCGCTAAAACATGTGAATTCTGCCGTGATTTCAAGGGCTTTATCGTGGCATACGGCATGCTTATTTACTCCTCATAACGGTGTTGTGAGGGAGTCTATGGTTTATCTTATTTCCGCATTTCTAATTGCGATCGCCTTAGAGGTCTTCTACGCGAAGAAGCACGGCCTCTCGGTCTACGACTTTTCTGCAACGATTTCGCACATGAATCTCGGCGCCGGCCAAACTGCGATTAATGCCCTTACCGCGGCCGCTATCGTTGGAGTCTATTCACTGATTTACCGTACCTACCATTTCTTCGAATTCGACGAAAACAGTATCGTACTTACCGCAGCCCTCGTCGTCGTCGCGGATCTTTGCTTCTATTTCGCCCACCGTGCCGCTCACCGGATTAACTTCTTCGTCGCGGCCCATGTCGTCCACCACCAAGCGAACGACTTTAATCACGCCTCTGCACTTCGCCAAAGCTGGACGAGTCGCCCCTGCCTTTTTGTGTTCTACGTTCCGCTGGCGATCATCGGGATCCCACTCAAGCCGCTCCTCGCCGCGCTTCTCGTAAACCTCTTCGTCCAGTTTTTTTCCCATAACGGAGTTATTCGCCGGAAACTCGGATTCCTCGAATACATCCTCGTTACCCCACGCTCACACCGCGTTCACCACGGTACGAATGCGCCGTATATCGACAAGAACTTCGCGGGCGTCTTTATTTTCTGGGATCACCTCTTTGGATCCCACGCCGAACTCGACGAGTCGAATCCCGTTCAAATCGGGCCGGTAGAAGGAACGAATCCGTACGATCCGGTGAACGCGAATCTCAACTACTACCATCGGATCTTTTTCGTTGCCGCTCACCGCGACACCCTTTTCAAGAAGATTTCAATTTGGTTCGAGACTCCGGAAAGCCTCGAAAATGACCTTAATCGCTTCGGTTATACCGAGTCCGCACCACGACCACCTCTTCCAGCATACTCACGCGAAGCAAAGATCTCGATTCTCTTTCTGCTCGCTAC
>JBBQMV010000062.1:0-10738 GCA_038329315.1 Bdellovibrionia bacterium
AGTACATTCACGTGCCGATGAACGGCCCATATAAGTCGAACTCGTACCGGTATTAAATGAGGAACGGACTCCGAAAATGGACTTTCGGAGTCCTTCTTTTTAGTTTTCTCGCTATCGAAGGATGCAGCTTGAAGCGCCAGATCGAATGTGGGCACGCGAATGGAAATCGTGCTCAGTGCGAAGAGATGTCGAACGACTGCCAGGTAAACGATGAATCTCGATGTGATGGAAGCGCCGTTTGCGGAACATTCTGCCAACTCGATCACGAACGCCACGCGTGCGCCGTGAGAGACCAATCGACTTCGCCCTGTCCTCGCGACTCGCGACTCTTTTCTGCAGGTGCCGTTCAGGCGATCGAACAGTACAAATGGGCCTACGATAAACTCACGTCGACCGGAAAAACCCTTTCCGGAAAGACGCTCACGAAGAATGATGTCGAAACACTGACCACCGAAGACAAGCGGATCATCTGCGGCGCCTTCATAGGCGATGTTTGCGATCTTCATTGGAATACCAAGGGCTACGCGGAATGCACGGTCGGTGCGATCGACTGCTCGGTTTGCGTTTCCTCGGAAAAGCCGATTAAATGTTTGGCCAAGAATAAGTGTAATGGAGTGATCTGTTTATAGTCGGCTACCCCCTACTTTTGCTCAGGTCAGGAGATCCGCTTTCCTCGCGATCAAAATACCCGCGAAATAGCCCGAGCGAGCCGACTACATACTCGTCTTATTGCATTTCCAGCCGGCTTTTTTCAGCTCGTCGCGGATCTTGTCGCGCGCCTTTTCGCAGTGTTCGGTTCCGGAACTTCCCCACGCGATTACCTTAATTTTTTCGTTCTTCTCGTAATGGAGTTCACAGCCGCCGCCTTCCTTCTCGCCAATCGAGAGGGTGCGGGTTTCGGTGTCGGTCGAGCACGTCCAAAGGACATCCATCACGCCCTTGCCCGCCGCGAAGGCCGAGAGCGAAGTCGCCAGAGTGAACACGGCCAAAATTCCTGAAAGAGCGATTCTGGTAGTCATATCTAAAAAGTACCAAGCCCTGAAGATTACGGCAATCCTTACTCGACGTCGAAATCGAAATAGGTCTTCGGGTAGGGCTCGCCGACGAGCGAGTAGTGCCACCACTCCCCTGCGAAGTTACTAAATTTGGATCCGAGTATCGTTTTGAGAATTCCGCGATTCGCTTTTTCAGCGGCGGTGATCCCGGGATAGTCGGTGTTTGATTGCTCCCCAAAAAAATCGACTCGCGTGCCCATTGCAAGCGGTTCGAAATCTCCAATCGAATTTTTCCGAGTGATCGTGAGATCGATCGTGGAAGCGCGACTATGCCCCGAGATCGGAGCCACGTAACCGCGATCGATAATTTCTTGCTTCGTGAGTGTCGGATAAAAAAGAGGCTTCATCTCGAGCTGATCCGGACGACGAACCCACGCGAGAAAATGCGCGACCGCCTTTTTCGGTCGATAGCAGTCGCGGACTTGGAACGAAAGAACCTGGCCAGTTTTCGAACCGTAAGCTTGGAGTCGGACCTGAGCTTGCCGAAGCTCTTGGGCTGCGGCGTTCGTCAAAAGACATAGATTGGCGTGGTACCCGTCGATCTGCCGACCGACGAAATTTAACGTTCCGAAATACATCATATCGACGAGGATCGTCGGATCGACCGATTGAAGATCGACGACATCGGCCGGGCGAGGCTCTGCGTGAGCGGTACCGGTCGCGAGTAGAACCAAGGCCAATGCGAGGCGTTTCTTCATCACTCCCTCATTTTAGGTGGATACCAACGGGTTTGTAAAACGAAGTTCAACCGACGAGGGGGCATTATTCCCGAATGGATGCGGCATGGAAATTGGATTTTACCGGGAGTGAAGTTATTCGACGGTCTGGTATTCCTTACCTTTTTTATCCTTGGGATTACCAGTTGCGGACCTAAAGGGCCATCAACCGACCGTATCGCCACGTCCCGAAGTATCACGGCAGCAGCCACACCGAACGCCGAGGATACGGCTCGTGCATCCCGATTGCGTACCATCAGTCGCGAACTCCTCGAGGCTGCCGACGATCGCCCGAACCCTGATGAGTCCACGGCATCCGAACTGGACGCCCGCTCGAACCGGGCTCGTGAAATGATCACGTCGTTGAACATGGAACTTTCGATTCATCGCTCTACCAGTTCGGACGAACTACGGGCGCTGAGGGACCGTCAGGAAATGGAGAGCCGGGCCGAGCAGTCCCGCTTAACCGACGTTACACTCCAGATTCAAAATCAGGAGCGAGTGGTCGTCGAGAGGCAAGCCGCGATGACGACGGCGATCGCTCCCGAAGGAGGAGATCTTAGAAATTGGGTCGAAGGCGAATATGCCCGAGCACTCGCCGAATTAAATAGGCTACGCGCGAACTATTCTTCGCTCCTTCAGAACCAAAGTTTGAATCCCAATCAGTACTACTCGGAGCAGCGCGAACAACTCGATACACTTCGTTCGCGGCAGAGCGAATTCTCGGAAATGATTCAATCCGCGAGTGCGGACCTCGAAGCGGCGACGCGGGAAAAAGCAGCGCTCCAGCAAGCGAAGCGGCTGCGTTCTAGCCGAATCAATCGACTCCGAGCGGAACGAGACGCACTTTCAAACTCAAATTAAAACCGTTACGCCTTCTTGATGAAGACCTTCTTCACGCCGCGATAAGGCATGACGAACAAGAAAAACTCCATTTTTTCGGCCCTTTTCCGCATCGGTTTGCATTTGCCAAGAAGGTATCACGCGCATCTCACTCGCTCATCTCCGTTATTACACAGATGGCCGATAAGCATATCTATCCTCGTATGCAGCTGTTAAGATTAAGAAGTTAGTGTTTTAGTCTGCTTCTTCTGAGTCTGCGGGCATAGTGCCCATATCCTCTTGAGTGGCTCCCAGCCTTTAGGAGGTTTCATGGGTAAGAAGTTATACGTTGGCAATCTTCCGTTTTCCGCGACCGATCAGTCGCTTTCCGAAACGTTCGCTCAATGCGGAACGGTCGAATCGTCGAAAGTGATCATGGATCGCGACACCGGCCGCTCGAAGGGTTTCGGATTCGTCGAAATGAGCTCGGACGCGGAAGCCGCGTCGGCCATCTCGAAGATGAACGGCCAAGACTACGACGGTCGCGCGCTGACCGTGAACGAAGCGAAGCCAATGGCGCCTCGCCGCTAATTCGTTTCGAGTTCTAGTTTTGTGGGGAAGCTTTTCATAACGAAAAGCTTCCCCATTTTTAATTCCTTGAAGGAGGACTTATGACTTTTCCAAATCGCATGGCTCCAAGCTCGTCGATGAGAGGTCAAGTCCGTTGCTTCAAGTGCCGCGTCCCGACGATGGCAAAAAATGGTCTTTGGCATAAAGCCGAATTCGATAACGTATTCCTCTGCAAGGGATGTGGACTCGAGTTTCGGCACGAACTCGCGCGCGGAGTACTTACTCCAGTGCGTCGGAAAGCAGAGTAAACCAAGATGGCTACTACCCCTAAAGCGACCCAAACGAAGCGTCTTCGCGAGCGCGCTCGGCAAGAAAACCAAGAGTCGAAACACGAAAAGCGAGATGCTCGGAAAGAGCGCCGCAAGGAACGCGAACTCTCGAAAGATTCTGGTTTAGGCGTCGATCCGGATCTTGCCGGGATCGTTCCCGGACCCCAGCCGATCCCCGATCTTTACGGCTAAATAGCGCTAATTTCTGCCGTCAGGGCTTCGTTCGGGTTACCGAGACTTGCGATGTACGGATCGTAATGATCTCGGTAAAAGTCCGCGCGATAATCTTTCAGCGAAACGATCCCGCCGATCGCGCGGTAAAAACGGATAAATTCCCACGCGAGATCGAGTTGATACGGGAGAAATCCCGAGCGAGCGCCGTTGGGATAGAGGTGGTGGTTATTATGCCATTCGCCCGCGACATACCCCGGCCATACCTGATTAATCGAAAGATTGTCGGTATCGAAATCGATCCCGGCTTGGCGTTTATCTTTTCCGCGGCCATGTCCGTCGAAGTTGTAAGTCCGAACGCCGAAGGCCCAAACACCAGCCATCCCGAACATTCCGACTGCAAACGGAAATCCACCGAGCGCGTAGAAGACTGCGAACCAAAACGACCAATTCGCCAAGAAGTGGATAAATGTGCGCAACGGATGACAGAGCGAACCGAAGCGCTGGTACTGGGCGTAGCTGTTTAGCTTTACACCCGTATGGGTCATGAGCTTCTTGAGCTGATCGTATTCTTTTTCCGAAAGCTTCTGAGAGATTCGCTGATGGTTCGCATCGGCGAGAAAACAATAGAGAAAGCCTCCGTGCACGTTATACGGATCGCCCGGCAGTTCGGATTTCCAGTGATGAACGTGGTGAGAGACGACGTACACTTCTTCAGGAATAACTTTGATCGCGAGGTTTCGTACGAAGAAGCGGGTAAATGAGTTCCGAAAAGTGTACGCCCGATGCGTGCAGTAGCGGTGAAGGTAAATCGTCCCGCAGGTCCCCATCACGACCATGGCGTAAACGAGACCGATCAGCATCGTTTTCACGCTGAAATAAAAAGCGAAGAAGGCGAAGAACGGAATCACGAGCGAGCACGTAAAGGCCCAACCCATGGTGGCTAACCAATCATGACGATAGCCGAACGGGTTTAAATGAGAACGAAACTCACGAAGGAGTTCGCCGGTGGTCGGTACGTAGAATTTTCCGTCGCGGACATAGCCATACGAAGGCGGGTCCAAAACTCGCCCGAGAAAAGACTCACAACCCGCATCCACCCTGCGTTCCATTCAGTTTCCACCCTGGGGCGTGATCCTAACTTAGAGATGCTAACCAATAAACCCGCAATATTTACGACGCATTGTGACATGCTCAGATCCACTAGAGCTCACGACGCAGCTTTTCCTATTCCACAATTTTAGCCGCACATAGTCATTTAGGCGCCTCGGCTCTGACCCTTTTCAACGATCCGCCGAACGTAATCAATATGTCCACGAAGGCCATAGAATTGGTCGGCGTAGGACGCACGAACCTTCATCTTGTTCACGCCATCATCGATTCGATCGAACTCTCGACGGAGTACCACTTTTCGTTCGGCGTTCTCTTCATGAACGAACTGCTGCTCAAGCAAGCGAAGTTCGCGGTACCGCCTCCGAATCCGAAGCTGCGCCAAAGTCGTTTCACCTTCTTTGATTCCATTTAACCCAAGGACAGCAGACAGATCGAATCGAACACGGCCTTTCAGGTTTGTTTTAGGTAAACTTGGAGTGACTATGACCGGATGCCGATTCTCCTCCAAACGAAAGCTCTCGTAAAAAAATACGACGACCTCGCCGCCGTAAACGGACTCGATCTCACGATCCATAGCGGAACCTGCTTCGGACTACTCGGGCCTAACGGTGCCGGTAAAACCACGACTTTGGAGATGATTGAAGGGATTCTCCCGCCTACCTCTGGAGAAATTCTCTACCGCGGCGAAAAGATCGGCCGGAAGTTTAGCGAAGAGATCGGGATTCAGTTCCAATCGACCGCGCTCCCCGACTTCCTCCAGGTCCACGAAGTCCTCACCCTATTCTCCGCTTTCTATAAGAAGCACATGAGTTTCGACGAACTGAAGGACCTCTGCGATCTTGGAGAATTTTGGAATCGAGACGCCTCGAAACTTTCCGGTGGCCAACGGCAACGCGTCCTCCTTGCGCTCGCCCTCGTTAACGATCCCGAAATCGTTTTCTTAGATGAACCGACGACGGGCCTGGATCCCTCCGCCCGACGCCGATTCTGGGAACTCGTGAGCCTCATTCGAAAGCGCGGTAAGACGATCGTCCTCACCACCCACTACATGGAAGAGGCTTACGAACTCTGCGACGCCATCGCCATCATGAGTCGTGGGAAAGTCATTGCGGAAGGCTCCCCGAATGACCTGTTGAAAACTCACTTTAAGGGGATCTCGATTCGACTCCCGAAAGGGGACGGATTTCAGCTCGATGCGAAATCCCTCGCGGGATCCGAAATTTTCGATCGCGGCGACGCCTACGAGATTTTTACTGAGGATCCGAACCTAACGCTAAGGGGCCTGATCGACCGTTCGATTCCTTTACGCGACATCCAGGTGCGTTCCCGTAATCTCGAAGATCTCTTCTTAAAATTGACCGGAAAGGGATTCCAAAATGAAGAAGCTCCTAGCACTCATCAAGGCGCGTAATCTCGAGTTCTTTCGCGATCGCGCTGCACTTACGTGGTCGTTGCTTTTTCCATTCATTGTACTACTCGGGTTTACCTACGGCTATTCTGGTAAGAAGGAACCTCTGCTCAGCGTCCGAGTAGTCGGGAAGGCGGCCACCGCGAATCCCGTGATGAAGGCCCTCAAGGAAATTCCGGGGATGGATTTTCAAATTCTAGACGACGAGCCGACTGCGTTTAAAAAGCTTTCCCGATACGAAACGGATCTGGCAATCCAGATCACGGATGACGGAAAATATTTTACTTACGGAATGAATGCAGATTCCGAAAAAGGAAAACTTGCGGAAACACTTCTCAAGCAAGCTGTCTCCCAACAACCAGAGCCTCGTCCAACCCTCGAATTTCGGGCCGTTTCTGGAAAAAAAATTCGGTATGCGGATTGGCTCGTTCCTGGCCTGCTCGCGATGAACATCATGTTCGGCTCGATGTTCGGGGTCGGCTACGTGATTGTGCGATATCGTAAAAACGGCGTATTAAAACGTCTTCGCGCCACTCCTTTGAGTGCATTTCAGTTTCTAGCTGCTCAGGTGGTATCGCGGATGATGTTGATGGTCATTACGGCTTCGCTCGTCGTCGGCGGTGCCATGATTATGATCGGCTTCCGTCCTCCAACTTTTCCGAGTGGAATTGTCGATCTTTTCCTTTTCTTAGCGGTGAGCTCGGCGGCGATGATTTCGGTCGGTCTCGTCGTGGCCGCGCAGATCTCGAGCGAGGAGGTCGCCGACGGAGTCCTGAACCTCATGACTTGGCCGATGATTTTCCTCTCGGGCATCTGGTTTTCGCTCGATGGCGCTAGCCCGTGGGTGGTCTGGATATCGAAACTCATGCCACTCAGTTACGTCGTGAATGGGCTCCGTGCGATTCTCATCGACGGCGCCCATTTCACAGATCTCATGCCCGAAGTCACGATCTTACTCATCATTACTGCGGTTCTCGTGACGATCGGTTCGGTCCTCTTTAAGTGGCGGTAACTCTCAGGTTGGCCCGACGAACTTCGCGATCTGCTTTAGAAAACCGGGCGGATCTCTTTCCACGTAAGATAGAATCCGAAAATGAATAATCTGACCCATAGCCTGATCGGAGCAACTCCAGAGACCCGAAATCTACTGGGCATGCGTGATTGGGAACAACGCCCCCGATGCCGACTTCTTGGTCCGATACCTACCCGATAGCCTCCTCTTTCACCATTTTCGGATGTTTTATGCACAACGGTGCCGACTACATGAATAGTTATGGAGTCCATCCGCTCACGAGCACGTGTGGGCCACTTCCTTCTGGAGGAGCCCTCGTCGGAGATCTCCGTTTCGATCGAGAAACTGGACCGTGGCCTAGGAGTGAACTCGTCAGCTCGTTTCGACTTCACGCTCGGCGTCGGAAATATGACGGCCTCCAGAATACCCGCCCACTTCCATACTCGGTGAGCCTCCGATAAACTATTGGAGCCCCGCATTCTGGCGCGGATCCAAGGAAGGCTATTCATTCATGCGAAGCGGATTGCGCTCAACCCTACTTCTTGCGCTCTTGAGCGTACCAGTCTCTGCCGGAGCTACTCCGGTGAACAATTTTGCTTTCCAGTGTAAGGAGCTATTCGTTCCCGAAACGCTCGATCCCGGTATGCACATGACCAATATGGAGGCGAATCGGCTGAACCGTTTTCCCGGCATGTTGAAAGACTTCCTCGTCCAAAAGCCGAAATTTATCTCAACCTTCTCGCGCGAAGAGAAGAACTACGCTTACTCGAAACTCGTTGAATACGCGCTCCAAAATGGAACGAACCAAGCCGATCTAAAAATCATGATCGACGCGAAGGACTTCTTCGCCATTCCTAGAAGGAACCGAAAGCTAAAGGCGCTCGACATCCATTTCCGTTACTTAAAGGCGCGCTTCGGTAAAGAGATCGCTACGGAAGACGCAGAGTCGATCCTCCGGAAATACATCGCGATGGAACCCGAAAAAATCGTCAATGGCTACGTGCCGACTTCAATGCGCAAAGTGACCGAGGGTCTCGCTCCGCGCGATCAATTCCCGGGGACATCCGAAATTATTTTGTATCTGATTCCTTCTCCGAAGGGGCTCGACTGGGACTCTCCCGCGGGACTGATGATGAGCACCCTGAAGAATCGAATGAGTTCGGAAAGCCACCGAATCGGTCACGTCAATGTCGAGATCCGTCAGAATAACGAAACCCTTCTCTTCAGCGGGATGACCGGCGCGGCCCAACAAGGCGAAGCATCGGCAGCCATGAAAGCCGGAAATGGCCTCGGGACGATGTTTGACGCATATAGCGGATGGCTTGAAGGGTACCGGGAACTCATTCCACAGTATCAGGAAATGAGTCTCACTGGGCGCGTTTCTTACCTCCGCATTAAGGTGAATAACGATGCGCTCGGAAACATGCTCGCGCACTTCAAGCAATTTACCCAAAACGGCGGATTCGAGAAATATAGTCTTTCAGCAAATCCACTTAAGGCCGAAGGCGCGGGATGCAGCTCCTTTTCAATGAGTTTCCTGGCCGCCGCCGGACTCGTTAAACCAGAATTCAAAGCGCGGTGGTCCCGTACAATTTCAGTTCCGGAGAGACTCATTGGGAACACTCTCCACAACGGACCAGTCAGCATGCCGAAGCTGGCCCTCGACGCGATTTTTGGGAAATCGCTCGACAATTGGGCGAAGCCCGGCGAGCTCGCTCGCAAGGTATTCTTCTGGGACCCCGACCTCATGGACAGTTGGATCCGACGTACTTTCGCCGACAACTACCAAAAGGCCGGGGCTGAAGTTAAAACCGAAACGTATAATTTCACGAACGGCGTCGCACTCGATATGAGTAATGTCGTTCCGCCGAAATTACTCCCGACTACTTGGGAGTAATTTCCATTAATGTTGGGTACGCCATTCCTTCATGACTTGATTGCCGGGGCGATCGACGTGAACTTTGTCATCCACCTTCGTCACCCACTTTAAGGGAATAAAGTGATGATTTCCCGAGGCGTCTTTCTTCAGTTTAATCGCGTCTTTTCCATCGAGATGATCGACGACTCCGAATTGGCCATCTTGAGAACAAACCACGGGCATTTCGGACTTAATTTCTTGTGCGTTAATCATGAGCTCTCCTGGGTTAAGGGTTTTACCCTAAGAGAGTTTGCAAATTACGACCCAGGGGAAAAACACCCCAGTCTAACTTGCGCTCTTCCACATCGGTTTAGATTTCAAGACCTTGCGGTACACGGGACATTTTTCACCGTGCGCACCTGGTAAATAGCCAATACTCATCAGGAACTCGTTTACGATTTCTCCACCGGTAAACTTGAACGTTTTTTTAAAGAGTTTCACCCATTCTTCTTTTTTCTTTGGGTGATGGTGCGCGAGCCAGCTTCCGAACGATCCGAATTCCTTTTGGAGAAGCAGAATCGTTTTCGCGTTTTCCACGGCCGCTTCGACTTTCAACCGATTCCGAATGACACCTGGGTCACCCATGAGGCGCTTCTTATCAGCCGATTTATATCCGGCGACCTTCTTTAAATTAAATTGGCTATAGGCTTTCCGAAACGATGTCTCCTTTTTAAGAATGGTTTCCCAGCTGAGACCTGCCTGATTAATCTCGAGGATTAAACGGCAAAAGAGCTCGTTATCGTCGCGGATCGGAAATCCGTACGCGGAGTCATGGTATTTCCCATGGAGATTTTTTCGATCACCGGTCATCGTTAGGAGCGCATCACAGTAGGACATCCGACGAATCTATTAAAAACGGACCCTAAAGGAAAGCTTCGGACCTCACATAAACTTTACCGCATCCATGAATAAGACACGACATCGGGAGTATTTCCAGTCAGCCTTAAGGGAATGAAAAAGCGTGGCATCGCGTCTCAAGCTGAAATGCGGAAACGGAACGAAATCCTTGGGAACGTTGAAGACGCCCTCAACCGAAAACTGAAAGTTGAGAAGGCACTCGTCGGAATCTGCCTCCGGTACCT
This sequence comes from Bdellovibrionia bacterium, assembly GCA_038329315.1. Classification (GTDB taxonomy): domain Bacteria; phylum Bdellovibrionota; class UBA1018; order UBA1018; family UBA1018; genus JACMQW01. Next base: position 10,197 of record JBBQMV010000062.1, read on the forward strand.
CAGCGCAAATCTCAATCAAATCGTGAAAAGCATTCTCGAGGGCGATCTTCCGGTCGTCGAAGGACAAGAGCTCCATTTTCAGCTCGCCCAAAATCTAGGGATTGCCCTCGAAGATTACGATGATGAAATCGCGAGAAAAGTTGACGTATCCGACCTCATCAAAAGATGGAATGCGCGCGCGCGAAAGAAGGCGCTCCTCCAAAAGCCTGTGCGAATTCCAAAAAGATGAACGTGTAAGGTCTTTCCTTAGTCCGAGCAGGAGTGATCGTTCGGGTGATCCTTACAAGACGCTTCCGAAGCACACGAAGCGTCTTGAGGGTTCGGACGTGAAGAAGTGGAAACGCGAGCGCCCAACACGCTGAGTAAGCCAACGGACAAAACAACGGCAACGGCCAATAAGCGGGATTTCATAAACATATTTCCTCAGATTTCCCTGCCAATTTGCAGCTTTCATACCCAACCAGTGTCAGAACGCACAAACCCAGTGACAACCAAAGTCCCGCGCAAGCGAAGCAAGCGACCCGTCCCCGCGTTCCTCCCCG
>JBBQMV010000063.1:0-10700 GCA_038329315.1 Bdellovibrionia bacterium
TTTGCCGACTTCGATTCGACCTCTTCGAGCGAGACGAAGTCCGCCGTGCGTTTTCCCATGGCCTTGAATTCTTTGAAGTCGTCACGTACCGAAGCGATCGATCCGGCGCTGGCTTCGTTCTCGGTCTTCTCTTCCTGGAAAGTATTCCAGGACTCGCATGACGGGCAGCGACCGAGCCACTTCGCGGTCGCGAAGCCACAGTTCTGACACACGTATTGAGATTTAACCTTCATTTCTAAATCCGTAACACATGTTAGAATCAATGCGATGGCCAAAGAAAAAGACGGATGGACGAGGTTTCGAGACAAAGATAACAAGCGTGTCGAAGAGGAACGCAAAGTTCTCCACGAGGAGATGCGTAAAATCGATCCGAACGCGAAGCTCGGACACAACAGCACGACCGACACCGTTTTGGTCGAAATGCTCCAGAAGTGCGAAGTCATCATGGAGCAAATTACGAACCTTTACGGCATGTGGATCCAAGGTATGGAGCGAGTTCCGCCGATCGAGCGTCGGCGCCACCTCGACGATCTCATTTTAAAGATCCAAGCCGCGCCGAAACCTACGGCGAACCTCCGCTTCCGGGTCGCCGAGTTTCATACGAAATACTCGACCTACAAGGACAAGTGGGAACGCATCCTAAAAGACGTCGAATCGGGTAAGATCGTCGTCAAACGCAAAAGCATTTCGGGCGAATAGTCCGAGATTCGGACTCGGCTTACTGAACGAGAGCGTCGCGGGCAGAGATCAGATCTTGAATGGCTTTCGCGCGGGCTGGGTCGTCGCCCTTCCCGGCCGCCATCGCTTTCAGGTCGAATGCAGAGAAATCGGCGTTCTTCCAGATCTTCTGGACGGTTTCGTCGATCATCGGATCGATTCCGAGAGCGACGAGGCCGGCGCGCGTTTCTTGCGCCAGTGTAAGAGCAACCGTGATCCGTTCGCGAATTTCCGTCGGATCGCGGGCTTCTAGATTTGGCTTCCACTTCGAGGAAAAAAGCTTCGTCGTGCCAATCCGTAAAATCTTTTCGAGTGTGCCCGGGGCGTCACCATAGGAATCGGAATCGGCGACCGCGTAGCCGTAGGCCATCATGAAGTTCGCACGAAGGCGGAGAACGAACTCGGCATCCTTTTCATACTTACCGACGATCGTCGCCCAGCTCGGTGCGATCACGTCGCCGAGTTCCCCGCGGTTACTCATTTGGTTATACTTCAAACCCTGAAGTAAAATATCGAGCGGACGAAGTGGTTTTTCGTCGGTGTCCTTCAGATAAACGGCTTGGAGTTCGTTCACGCGGTGGAGAGTCGCCGCGAGCGCATAAAGCGTTTGGTAATCGTCGGACTGTTTCGTTGCCGTGACTTTCGAACGGTTCTTCACGTATGGCTCGAGAGTCGTAAGAAGTTCGGTGACTGCTTGATCGATCACGACATCGCGAGGCGCGTTGTCGGCGCAGGAGTCGGTCCAGAGTTGGTACTCGAACCCCTGCATATACTTCGCCGAGAGTTCGAGTTTCTCGTTAATGTTTTTCGAGGCGCGCATCGCCGTCATGTCGTTATCGCGCGATTGCTTCGCGTTCCCTTGGCGAAGAGATGTGTACATTTTGCAGGTCGCGGATTGGATTTGATCGGTCTTATTCGAAAGGTGGTCAGTCTTGTCGCCGAGGGAATGCGTGGATTTTTGCATATCCATCGTGGCGTCGTGCATGTCGTTCACCTTCCCGCAGGAGGAGAGCGTGAGAATGGTGCCGGCGGAAAGGACGAGAAAGCTGGAATTGAATTTCATATAACCCTCGTTTGAATTGCGGACTTTTACCTTGCGATGCGTTGAAGTGCAATAAAGGAAGTGCTATTGATCTTTCTCCATGATTTTATTGAGTTTTTTAAATATTTCATCCGCGATAGAGGGCTTTCGCGACCGCCGCCTTCCAGCGGTGGATTTCCCGACCCCGGGTGACGGGATCGATTCCGGGGGAGAATTCGCGGTCGATCTTCCACGATTTTTCGACGGCAGTGAGGTCACTCCAAATTCCGGCTCCGAGTCCGGCGGCGAAGATCGCCCCGAGCGACGTCGTCTCGAGGTACTTCGGGCGCTTAAGCTTCACGCCGAGGACGTCGGACTGGAACTGCATCAGGAGATTGTTCGCGGACGCGCCGCCGTCGACGTTCAGGCTTTCGAGGGGTCGACCGAGGTCCGACTGCATCGCTGCGAGGAGATCCGTGATTTGGAATCCGATTCCTTCGAGTACCGCGCGGGCCATGTGGGCCTTCGTTGTTCCGCGCGTGATTCCGGTGAAGAGTCCGGTCGAGTCGGGACTCCAATACGGAGCGCCGAGTCCGGTGAGTGCCGGAACGAACGTGACTCCGTCGGTCGAGGGTACCGAGGCGGCGAGTGCTTCGATGTCCGCCGAGTCTTTGATCGCGCCGAGTCCGTCGCGGAACCACTGGACGGCGGAGCCTGCGACGAAGGTCGAACCCTCGAGAGCGTAGGTGATGTTCTGGTCGTCCGATAGATCGCCGAGCGCCCAAGCGATCGTGGTAAGGAGTCGGTGATTCGAATAGATCGGTTTCGAACCGGTGTTCATGAGTAAAAATGCGCCGGTACCGTAAGTGCACTTCGCTTGGCCTGCACGAGTGCAGGCTTGCCCAAGCAGTGCCGATTGCTGATCGCCGAGAATTCCGGTGATCGGAATTCCGTCGGGAAGAAAACCCGCGCCTTTCGTCACTCCGAACTTTCCGTTTGAAGGCTCCACTCGCGCCCAAATCGCCTTCGAGATTCCGAGCGCGGAGCAAAGTGCCTCGTCGAACACGCGTTTCTCGAGGTGAAACGCGAGCGTGCGCGAAGCGTTCGAGGGTTCCGTCACGGGTTCGGGATTTCCGGTGAGCTTCGCGACGAGGAAGCTGTCGATCGTGCCCGCGGCGAGCCGACCTTCCTTCGCGGCTTTGCCGACACTCGGCCAATTCTGGATGGCCCAAGCCGCCTTCGTGCCCGAGAAATACGGATCGAGGAGGAGTCCGGTCGCCTTCTGAAACATCGTCTCGAGTGACTGCTGTTTCAGTGAATCGCAGAAGTCGGCGGTCCGCCGGTCTTGCCAGACGATTGCGTTCGAAAGCGTCTCGCCGGTTTTCTTATCCCAGAAGCAAATCGTCTCGCGTTGGTTCGTGATCCCGATCGCGGCGATCGATTTCCCATCGATGCCAGCCTTTTTCAAAGCGGCGGTGACGCTTTCTCCTACGGCTTTCCAAATCTCCTTCGGATCGTGCTCGACCCATCCCGGCTTCGGGAAATGTTGTGGAAAATCCACGGAGGCTTCTGCGACGAGATTCAGGTCGGTATCCATCAGGACGGCAGTCGCGCCGGTCGTGCCTTCGTCGATCGCGAGGAGAACTTTCTTCATGGCTCTACGGTAACGGAGGCTATTCCTGGATTAAACAGTAACCTTCGTTCGTCTGGTAATTGATCTTCACGTTTAACTCGCGAAGCTTTTCGCGGAGTTTCGAGAGGTGGAAGTCGAACGCCTTCGGTGAAAGCGCTTCGCTCTTCCAGACTTCGCCGATGATCTCTTCGCGGTTTAGCCGGCGATCTGGATTCCGGAAGAAGAGCGCGAGGATTTTATACTCGGTCTGCGTGAGCTGGATGATCTTTTGGACGTTATCACGCGCGACGGTTTGGGTGAACGTGTCGAGCGTCATGTCCTTGAAGCGCGGTTTCGAAAGTCCGCTGGCGTACGTTTGGCTCTTCTCGTTTAAGATGCGATTGATCTTGAAGAGGATTTCGTTCTTGTTCACCGGCTTCACGAAAAAATCGCGTGCGCCCTTCTTGAAGCAGTCTTGGAGGATTTTGTAATCGTCCGACGCCGAAACTACCGCGAAAGGCATTTCGAGGGCGGCGTTCGTACCCAGAAAATTCGTGAACTCTCCGTCTGGCAGATGAAGATCCGCGATCAGCAGTTCGGGCTTCTTATTATCGCTTTTCGAAATTGCGTCCCGCAAATCGTTTAACGATTTAAAGTATTCAGCCTCGAACCCCGATTGGAACATCTTCTGGTACAGGAGAATCGCGTCTTCGTCGTCTTCAAGTACCCATAAATGAGCCATATCTTTCGCCACTCCAGCTGTCGATGCGAACATAGTATTGTTCAGCATATCTACTCCCGATCCGATAGGCGTATCCCCAATCATTAAATCACTTCCGAATACTGCGTGCCTCCTCTAAAAAATGGAAAGCACACGTAGCCGCGAGGCGAGCGGTTCGACCACTGAGATCGTGAAGGGGATTGAGCTCGAAAATTCCGAGCGACAATACCTTCTCATTCGCACCTGCTACCTCGCAGAACTCGATCAGTTCCGTCGGAGAGAAACCCTCCGATTGAGGCGCAGAGACACCGGGCGCGAATGCTTCAGCTACCGAATCTAGATCCACACTAACCACAACTGCATCCACCTGACGCGCTAGTTTTTCCAAACTCTGTGTAAAATGAAAAATCGCATTAGAATGGCGGCATGAGTCGAAACCGATTATGTTTATCTTTTTTTCGTGCGCATAGCGCCATAACTCAGGACTATTGCAGTGCGTTTGAATACCGATTTCGTAAAGATTTGGGCCGGAAATGACCCCCGATTCAATCGCCAAATAGAAGGGGCTACCGCTTGAAATCTTCGGATTCGGCTTCCGAACATCTAGGTGCGCGTCAATATTGATGCAACCGATGGTTTTTTTCTCCCCGAGGAAATCTCGGAGGCCAAGCAGGTGCGAGTAACCGTGGTCGTGACCGCCGCCGACGACGACGGTTCGATCCGCCCCGGCCGCGGCTTCGCGAACTAATTTCGCCGCGTTCAGGTGATTTTCTTCGACCGTCGCGGAGACCGGATGAAGTCGGAGATGTGACGACATCTCCCCTTTTTCACCGCTGAATCGCGTGAAGGCCTCCCAGAAAGCGCGTGGGCCAAAAGCTGCGCCGAGTCTTCCGCCCACGTTTTGGACGCCGACATGATCGGGTATTGATACGAGGCTCCATTTGAATCCCATCGTTGATTCCCTTAGACTAAATGCTACTTGAGGACCGAATCCGATGTCTGAAAAAAAGTGGTTTATCTACGTTGGCGACCACCATGAAGGTCCCTTTACGGTCGAAGAGATCTGGGGGGGCATTGATGGTGGCCGATTTGCGCGGACCGGATTCGTTTGGTGCGAAGGAATGACGGATTGGCTCGCGCTCGCGACGCTTCCAGAGTTTGAGCGAAGCGCTCCGGCTCCTCCGGCCGTCCCGAATCTCCCGCCGATCGCTTCGAACTGGCAAGTCGAAACCCCGACGGCTACCACGGAAATCCAAGTCGAAGCCGGTGGTTCACTCATTTCGGCCGAACCGATTGCGGAACCCATTATCGCCGAGGCCGCTCCCATTCCCGAGATGATTGCCGAACCGACTTTGGAGACTCGCGCGCCGGCCACGGTCGCGGCCGAGCCCATCCGCGAGCCGAGCATGGCTGCGTTCCAACGCGAGAATACGATGACCGACGTCGGTGCGAAGACTTCGATTATCGAAATCGCTTCGCTTGATTCCGCGACCCAACCCCAAATTTTGCGGCCAACACTTCTTGGCGCCGCCTCTGCGACGCGCCCATCGACCCAGGGTCCGGGCGAGAAAGCCCCGATTATTACGAAGCGGATGAAGCCCTTTATTTATGCAGTCTTCGTGATTTTCGCCATCGTCGGACTTCAGAAGACTGGCAAGCTTCGCCCCGTCGAAGATCGCATCTCCGCGCTTCTCTCGACGCTTCCGGAACTGAACGACGTTACGCCGGAAGATTATCAAGAACTGAAGAAGGCGGCGAAAGCGCCGATCTCCAGTGGCCCCCAAGTTTCGATCGCGCTTTCGAAAGCCGACCCGCTCTCGCCGATTTTTTACGTCGCGACGAACCTTCCGGATGGCGCTCGTTTCGAGATCTACATCGAAGGCGTTCCCCATCGCCTTTTGAACACGCTCAGTTACAGCGGAAAGCTCGACGTCTCGACCGCGAAGCGACTCGCGAAATCGATCCCGCTTCGGTATCCCGACGGCAAACCGGTTCCGCGCGGTGAATACTACGTCTATGTGATGGAGGCGCCCGTCGGTCAGCCGGATCTCGTGTACAAAGAACTCCTTCCGCTGGCGCCGATCGCGCGGAATCTTCCGAATCAGCTGCCCCAAGACCGTCGCCTCGTTTTCTCGAAGAAGATTTTATTCGGCACTAAAGAACCGACGTTCGAAGTTCGGTTAAAGGAATTCCACGACGGACTCGTCGCGCGCGCGAAGAACGAAGCGATGGAGCTTTCCCAAGCCGTGGCGACGCTCGATAGCCAAGCGCAAGTTTCGATTTCGACTTACGATCGCCTCCGTAAGCAGCCGATCGGCCCGAAGCAGAAGGCGGTCTGGAACGACATGAACCGGACCTGGACTCCAATCGAAGCCCAGATCACGCAGAAGTATGCGGGAATGTCGCCCGAGGCGATCAAGGAAGGTTTCTTTCACGCGAATCTCGTCTCGGAATTTCTCGCGGTCGAAAAGATTCTGCTCGAACTTCACTCTGCGCAGGAAAAACTTTTTACGACTTCCGCTACGTGGGCGAGCCTCGAGCCGGAAGTTTCGGATCTGAAGAAACTGTTTGAGACTCGAAAAACGGCTTGGAAGGGCGCGATCGATCGTGCACTAGCGAAACCCGCAAATCCGGAAACGGGCTTGCCAGTCGCAGTGACGATCGAAGGGGAAGCTCCGAAAGTAACGGCGCCGGCATTGCTGCCGGCCGGAGGGAATGGACATGGCTGATTCTGAAAAGTCCGGTATAGATCGTCGCGGTTCACGTCGGCGTCCGATCCTCGAATCGTTTTCGTTTTTCGTCGTGGTCCCGAAGAAGGGGTTCCACCGCCTACGCGTCGTCGATCTGAGCGACACTGGCGTCGGTTTCGACTACGACATCATCGGCGAGATGAAAGAGGCCTTCCCGGTCGCGTCCGGCGAGACCTTCGAGCTCCAGTTTTATTTGAACCAAACGCTCTTCTTTCCGATGAATGTAAAGGTGGCCCGGATCGACGATTCGAAGGTCCTCCGGCGAATCGGAGCCGAGTTTACAGCAACCGGGACGCCTGAGCACCAAGGGCTCCTGGCCGTTCTCGACATGATCGATAAGGTCTCCGAGATCGTTCAGTTCGACTCGAACCCGGAAGGCTAAGCTCTTCACCCCGTTCTTCCGTCAACCTCCTGACGACCAGCTCGGCAAGAAAGAGCTGTTCAGAGGGGGAGTGTCTTTTCCGATACGCATTTGAAGGGAAAGAACGCGCATGAAGAACAAAGGCACTGATCAAGACCACCAAGTGATTAACCTCAATGAGATCCGCGAACAGCGACTCGAGGAAAAACGTCGGAAGACGGAGCGGGTTTTTATGAACCAGTTCCTCGGCGTCTACTGCATGACCGGGAACAATTCGATGCACCAAATCGAGGTGGTTGACGTTTCGGAAGAAGGCTTGGGATTCCAAGTTCCTTTCAATGCGGAAAAGCCCTTTCCGATCACGGATAAAAACTTTCCGATTCGTCTCTACTTTAACCAGGAGTCCTACCTCCAGGTTTACGTGACGATTCACAACTCCCGCCCAGTCGTCCAAAACGGCACGCGCTACACGCGCTACGGATGCGGAGTCGACCAAAGCACCTCTACTTTTGCGGCTTTTCAAGCCTTCGTGAAGTTCCTTCAGATCTACGGCGAAGTCGCCCAGAAGGATAACGGAGACGTAAACGTCTTCTTCGTCTAATTCGACGAAGGCGTTTCGCTGACTAGCTCGAGAAGTTCATCCGGCCGAAGTTTTCCGAGCCGACGATAGAGAAGCGCGTTCTCCCCCGTCGGTTCATCGGTCGCAGTTTCCAAACCAGGACGACGATTCCCCTTAAATGAGGAGTCGTCGTTTTGCGTTACGCCCATCGAAGCAAACGCGAAGACCGTAAAGATGAAAAGGTAGCGTGACATCCGTGCCTCGACTTCTAGCGGTGAACATCCGTGGGGGCAATCCCCGAAAACCGGCTCCGGCTTGGAGCGGGCTATGCTGCTATGAGTCTAACGGGTCGGTGGAAAAAGAAAAGGGGAAGTTCTAGGCGACCTTTTTCTTGGGGGAGGCCGGCTTAGCGATCCATTCGTGAAGGAGGATGGCGGCGGTATGGGGGTGGGCAAGCGCCTTTTCGGCGATCTTTTGGCGGAAATGGTCAATCTCCGCGCGAAGGACGGTGAGGTCCTTCGCGCGGAGATCGGTGGTCGTTGGGGCAAATGGAGGAGGAGTCTTAGGCGACTTCATTCAAGAGGTCGTTTCCTGGCTCGATCAGAATTTTTTCGATTTCCACGTCGTTGGAGGCCGCGTGGTTGATCTCGGCTTGGGAGACGGATCCGACGAAGACTTCTTCGTCGACCAAAGAAAACGCGTACCAGCGATCACCCATCTTTTGATAAAGCACATCGACCGTTTTCACGGTTTCTTGGCAGTTATTGATGTCTTGGATCTGGATCGTGTTTTTCTTAGTCATGGTTACCCTCTTGGTTTCCGAGTTGGCGTCAGGTGAATCTCCCTGACATTGATCTTTTCGGCGGCTCGCGGAGATCATTAACGGAAAATGTTTGCCCACTTCCAGGTGGCAATCTTTGCCGGGCGGACCGAATTCAGTAAGATTTCTCGCGCCTTAGAGTTTTTACGCAATCCTTACGTCCGTTTCTGGAAACTGTTTTCATGGCGAACATGAAACGGCCGGGCAGGATTCTCGAGATTTGCGTAATTCTAGTCCTTCTCGGGGCGATTATTTTTTGGGCGTTCGATGCTCGTTCGGATGATCAACCTCGAATTCAAGTCGGTGGTTATTTCGAAGGCTATTACAGCTACGGACTCAATCAGCCGGGGACGGGAAATCGTTACCGCGGTTACGACTCGGCGGAGAACCAGCTCTCCCTCGATCTCGCGGAACTCACGTTTTCCAGCTCGGCCGATGACTTCTCGTTTATCGCCGATCTCGACTTTGGATCGTTTGCGGAAACGAACGATACGAACGAGAGTTCGCGACACCTTGGGCAAGGAGTAGTGACTTGGAAACCGAAAAACTCACGCTTCAGCGTCGACTTCGGAAAAATGTATACGCACCTCGGGCTAGAAACGGCGAAGGCCCGAGATAACTGGCAGTTCTCGCGTTCGAGCCTCTATCTCTACGGAATCCCATTTTGGCACACCGGAGTAGCGGTCCACGCGGACTGGGTACCCTCCCAATTCTCGACCTCGCTCTACCTCTATAATGGGTGGAACTCACTCACCGATACGAATCGCTCGAAGACGGTGGGTGCCCAGGTGAAATGGATGATCGGCGATACCGCACTCGTCGTCTATAATGTCGTCGCCGGACCGGAAAAGGCGAATGATGAAGCTGACTGGCGAATCGTGCACGACCTGAACGCGACCTATTCGTTTTCGTCCCGGTTCGGGGTCGCCTTCGACGCGATTGCGGGTTCGGAACGGAATTCGGCGGGAGGCGGCACGCGCTCGGCACGCTGGTCAGCCGGCACCGCCGCATTCCGCCTCGGCCTCGGGTCGGATTATTTCAGCCCGCGTTTCGAAATTTACCGCGATACCGACGGGTTCACCCTCGGATCGGTTCCCCAAACTTTGAAATCGGTGACCGTGACGTATGGACATCCCATCGGCAAGGTGCTCGAGGGGCGGCTCGAATATCGGATCGATACTTCGGATCAGGCATCCACTCAATCGACATTCCTAGCGGGATTCTCCGCTAAATTTTAGGAGCCTACATGGGTTTTATTTTAGGTGGAGTACTTTCGGTCGGTCTTCTCATCTACCTCGCGTACGCGATGTTTTATCCGGAGAGGTTTTAAATGAACCGGTTTGATTGGATCCAAGTCCTAGTCACTCTCTTCGTACTCGTGGCGCTCGCCCCGCTGCTCGGTCGTCTATTTTTTCGAGTATTCTCGGCAAGGGGGGGATTCGTGGGTCGCTTCGTCGACGAGACGGAGATGGATTGGAAGCGGTATTCGATCGCCGTGCTTCTCTTTAATGGGATCGGCATCCTTTTCGTTTACATCGTCCAAGTCCTCCAACACCGGCTGCCGCTGAATCCGAACGCACTGCCAGGAGTGGGCTGGCACTCGGCGTTCAATACGGCAGTAAGCTTCGTCACAAACACGAACTGGCAAGGGTACGGCGGCGAAACGACGATGAGTGCGTTTACCCAGATGGTCGCGCTTTCAACCCAGAACTTTCTCTCTGCTGCGACCGGGATGTCTGTCGGCGTAGCCCTGATGCGCGGGATGACTCGGAAGTCGACGACGGACCTCGGAAACTTCTGGAGCGATCTCGTCCGCGGGACGCTCTATATCTTATTGCCGTTTGCGATCGTGTTTTCGCTCATTCTCGCGCGGGAGGGTGTCGTTCAGACATTCGCTCCGAACGTCGAAATCACGACGCTCGAGGGTGGAAAACAAACGATCCCACTCGGACCGGCCGCTTCGCAGGTCGCCATCAAGCAGCTCGGTACGAATGGCGGCGGGTTCTTCAACGCGAATAGTGCTTTTCCATTGGAGAATCCTACTCCGCTTTCGAACTGGCTTGAAATGCTCGCGCTCCTTCTCTTACCCGCGGGTTTCGCGCTCTCCTTCGGAGAGTTCGCGGGCTCGCGACGTCAGGG
>JBBQMV010000064.1:0-10517 GCA_038329315.1 Bdellovibrionia bacterium
AGCCGCTCTTCTCGGCGATTTCGTAAACGGCGAGTCCCTGCTTCTTCAGTTTCATTCGCGCGGCTTTGACGTTCTCGGCATCGACGACGCCACGGACGGATTTTCCACCGGGACCGTAAGCTTTATAATCGTAAATCGCCATTTTGCTTACATCCCTTCCTTCGTCTTTAGATTATTCATCGGAGTGCGTCGCGCGCAGCAGTTCGTCGATCGTGGTCACTCCGTTCAGCACTTTCGAAACCGCATCCTCACGAAGCGTACGCATTCCGGCGCTGATCGCCGCCTTCTTGATTTGGCCGCCGTCGGCATGCTTCACGATCAGACCGCGAAGGGTGTCGTCGACGAGCATCAGTTCGTGCGAAACCGTTCTGCCCGAGTAGCCCGAATGCGAGCAGCTCGGACATCCGACGGCCTTGAAGATGGTCGCGCCTTGGGGAACTTGTTTCAAGCCAAGTTCGAGCATTTCGAACTCGGTCGGCGTATGCGGAACGCGGCATTTAGTGCAAACTTTACGAATCAGTCGCTGAGCAATGACGCCGAGAAGCGACGACGCGACGAGGAACGGTTCGACGCCCATATCCGTCAATCGAGTCGAGACGCCTGGCGCGTCGTTCGTGTGGAGCGTGGAGAGGACCAAGTGACCGGTGAGGGACGCGTTAATCGCGATTTCGGCGGTTTCTTTATCCCGAATTTCCCCGACCATGATGATGTCTGGGTTTTGGCGGAGAAAGGCGCGAAGGACTCGAGCGAAGGTGAGCTCGATCTTCGTGTTGATTTGGACCTGATTGATCCCGTGGATCTGATACTCGACCGGGTCTTCGACGGTCATGATGTTCCGACCCGGCGAGTTCAGTTTCGATAGGCAGGCGGCGAGCGTCGAAGATTTACCGGAGCCAGTCGGTCCGGTAACGAGAACCATGCCGAACTTTTTCGAGATCAGGTTGTCGATAATTTCGGCGGACCGGGCCGGAAACCCAAGCTGCTCGAGGGTCATGATCGTTCCGGTTTGTTGGAGAATCCGCATGACGATCCGTTCGCCGTGCGAAGCAGGAACCGTCGAGAGACGAATGTCGATGTCTTTGCCGGCAATCTTGATTTTGATCCGACCATCTTGCGGAAGGCGCTTTTCGGCGATGTCGACCTGGCCCATAACCTTAATCCGCGAGCTGATGGCGGCATGGGCGCGTTTCGGCTGGCGGATCACGTCGTAAAGAACGCCGTCGACGCGGAAGCGAGTGACGAATTCCTTTTCGAACGGTTCGATGTGAATATCCGATGCGTTTTCTTTTACTGCGCGGAAGAGGAGCGAGTTCACGAACTTAATCACGGGAGCGTCGTCTTCGGTGGCTTCGAGAATATCGATTGGACCTTCGAGGTCCATCGCGTCTTCGAATTCGCCCTCGATCTCGCCGACCATATTGTCGGTGTTCCGTTCGTAGACCCGGTTAATAGCGTCTTGGAGGCGCATCGAAGTCGAAACGCAGATCCGAATCGGCATTCCGGTGAGAACTTGGAGATCGTCAGTGATTGTTTCGTTGAACGGATCGGCGACGCAAACGACGAGGCGTTCACCGGCCGAACTCATTTCCTTCGCGATCGGAACGAATTCCTTCGCCTTCGCATAGTTGATCGGAATGCCGCTTACCAGTTTCGGATCGATATCCGAAGGTTTTAGATCCTCGATAAATGGGATTCCGAGCTGAATGCAAAGCGCGCGCATGATCTCGTGAGGCATGATCATGCTTCGACGAATGAGAATGTCCCCGAGCAGTCCGCCTTCCTTTTCTTGGATGCGGAGTGCTTCGTCAAGTTGCTCCTCAGAAAGCGACGTGTGCTTTAAGAGGATCTGACCGAGGCGAGGTGCGGGTGAGTGCGTAGTGACCACTTACCCCTGGCCTCCATCGAATGAAGGTTGGGGAGGCATGCTGAAATCCGGTGGAGGAACCGGCGCGGGGGCTGGCGCTTGGGACGGACCTACTGCCGAGTCGTGAGGCATCGACGACGGCTTGTTCATCGCTCCGTTATTTCCTTCGCCTTCGTCGTATTTCATTCCGTCGGTGTCGTTATCGATCGTGAAGTTTGTTTGCGGCTTTTCATTTTTTAGCTTCGCCAGGTCTGGAAGGGAACGGATGATTTTATCGCGGAAGTTTTTGCCGATATCCACACCGCCTACCGCGCGCTCGAGGAAGTCGTCGCGCTCTTTCAACTTACGATCGAGCACGCCACGGATGGCTTCGTACTGGCGGATGATTTTAGGCGTGATGAAGATCAGAAGGTTCGATTTCGTAGATTCCGAGTCTTTCGATCGGAAGAGCCAGCCGAGGACCGGGATATCGCCCAGGACCGGAATTTTAGCCACGGAATCGCTGGCGACGTCGCGCACGAGGCCGCCCAGCACGACGGTATCTCCGTCGGCGCACACGACCGAGGTTTTGGCCGTCCGCGAGTTCACTGCGTAACCTTGGCTCGCGACCGCGGAGGGAAGCTTCCGGTTCGAAAAGTCCTGGAGCTTCGCTTCGATGTCGAGCTTCACGAAATTCGACATCTTATTGATCGCAGGCTTGATTTTCAGGGAAATCGCGACGTCTTGGGTTGTCGTTCCGCTCGAAACTGTACCGTTCGAAACGGTTTGGGAAAGAACCGGGACTTTCTCGGCGGATTCGAAAGTCGCTTCCGTGTTGTCCAAGGTCAGGATCTGCGGAGTCGCGAGTACCGAGGCGTTCGTATTCGTTTGAAGGAATTTTACTAGGCCTTGCACAGTATGGATGGGTACCGTAGTGCCGCCGACGGTGACGTTCGTCGAGGCTCCCGATGAGAAGCCGATGATCGCGCCGCTCGCGGACAGCGGATTCGCGATGAAATTCGCAAGATCCGCGGAAGGAAGTGAGCCGATCCCGGATGATGGGTTTAGGATGTTTGCCGAAAAGTTGAATGCCTTTTGAAGCGAAATTTCCATGATGTAGCTCTCGGCGTAGACCTGATCGCGAGGGATATCGAGTCGGTTCACGACCTGCTGGATCGTGACGTAGTCGTTCCCGGTCGCCGTCACGACGAGCGAGTTCGTCGATTTATCGGCCGCGATCTTAATGTTCCCCTCGAAGAGCGTGGCTTGGACCGGATTCACGCCGGTTCCGCCGGCCGGGCCGGAAGGCGACTTCGTGCCGCCGCTTTGGGAAATATTGTTCAGCGTATTCGCGATCTGTTCGGCATCGGCGAATTGAAGATAGATGACGTGAATCTTGCCGCCACCGAGGGCCGCCGGAAGCTTCTTGTCGAGCTTGTTAATCAGTTCACGAACCTGGTCCGCGCCCTTCGTGTTCGCGTGAACAATCAGATTGTTCGTGCGTTCGTCGGCGATGATCGTGTTGATGATCCCGCCTTCCTTTGTTTTACGGGAAGTGAAACCGCTTCGTCCGCCGGCGCCTGGAAAACGAGGCCCGCCTCCGCCGGCTCCACCGCCGGTACCCGGAAGGAGCTGATCGACGAGTTTCGCGAGTTCGACGGCGGATGCGAAGTGAACCGGAATAACTGCGATACCGGCGTCGTAACTTTCGACGTCGAGGATATCGAGAAGCTTCGCGAGTTTCGCGATGTTCGAACCGGTATCCGTCACAATGACGGTGTTCGTTTGTTCGTACGGAATAATCCGCGAGTTCGCGGGCATGAAGGAGCGAAAGTTCCGCGCGACTTCTTCGGCCGAAAGGAACTTCAGTCCGAAGAGGCGAGTGATGAGTGCGTCGGAGTCCGGTGCGTATTTCCCGGTGTAGGTCCGAAGCTGCTTGTCCCGTGCGTCCCGCTGCCGAGCGATCCGAATGAATTTTCCGGAAGGGATGAGTGCGAAACCGTTCATGTCGAGGGCGGTCAGGAAGGCGCGCCAAGCATCTTTCACAGTGATCGGACTATTCGAAATAATCGTGATTCGTCCCTTTACGTCTTTATCGAGGATGAAGTTCTGACCGGTGAGCTTGCCGAGGGCTTTGGCGATATCCATGATATCGGCGTCCGGGAAGTTAAAGTCAGTGACGACTTCGTTCGAGCCGGCCGAACCTTCGGCGTCCACGCGGAGTGGTTGGTTGTTCTTTCCCTCAATCACTCCGGCCTTCGCGCCTTCGACGTCGACCGTACCTTTGGCGTTTCGAGGAGCCGCCGTTCCGCCGCTATCGGCACCGACCGGATCTGCCCCACCCGGAGGAGGATACGCGGCACCCGAGCCGTCCATTTCGAAATCGCTTTCGTCATCATCGAAAAACTGAGGCGAGGTTCCGCCGGCAGCGGCCGGCGCAGGCGGAGCGTATGGATTATTGAATCCTTTGCCGCCGGCCTGGAACCCCGAATCCGCTGCGTAACCGTTTTGGACGATCAGCAGGAAGAGTGCGCTCATCGCGATCAGGAGACTCATTCCCCCGAGGACTCGAACCCAAACGCTGACGGTGATTTCTATGTTTTTTTGCGTCTTCATAGTTTTTTTGCCTGTTCCTAGGTCCGTTATCGGAAGTTATAAGATTGGGTGGTTTGGCGACCGTCGCGCTTTACGCAAAGCTCGAGGGCGCTCGCGGTTTTTAATTGCCCCATAATTTCAAAGGCGCGTGCCGGATCGTTGATGTTTTCGCCGTTCACGCCACAAAGGATGTCGCCGTCTTTTAAGCCGAGTTTTTCGTAGACGCTGCCCTTCACGATTTGGATCAGCTTGTATCCTGCCGGTTGGCCGTTTTCGAAATGCGGAATGGCGCGCGCTTGGGTGAGGACGTCGTTAATATTCGAGAGGTACTTGTCGAGTTCGGTGCGCGGAATATTGAAATTGTTCGGCGCGGTTTGTTCGATGCCGCCCGGTGCCTTCTTCGCCGACGAAAGGGAGCCGACACTGATTTTCGTGCCGTTGCCCTCTTCTGGCATGTCGACGAATTCTTTCCGGCCGCTCGCGATATTTCGGAAAATGACTTTAAACGGTTCGATCGAAAGGACTTTGATCTTCCCCGGGAGTTCGTCGTCGATGCGCATCGGATAGACTTGGTTGTCGCCTTTGTCTTCGATTGTAGCGACCGAGCGCGTTTCGTTCTTCAGGATCACGGTCCCGATCAGGTTCAGCGGAAGCGTGGTCTTCACCGGATCGTTATCTTGGTTCGGAACACCCTGGACCTCGTCGCCCGGAATGCGACCGAGAGAGCTGAAGAGGTTCCGCGTAATGATGACTTGGTAATCCGCAAATTGCTTCATGCCGCCGCTTTCGACGAGGCCCGGGCGGATGCGGTTTGTCGGTGGTTCCGGGATCAACTTTTCGACGAAAAACGCTACCAGATCGGCGCCGGTCCAAGCGATCAGGACGATTGCGATCAAGAGGGCAATGAGGTTTAGCTTGGCGCCGTCCCAGGTGAAGCCCGGACCTGGGGGAGGGGCGAATCCATCCCCCCCGCCTTTCCGCATGCGCGTAAATTTCGGTATAACTTTGCTGTTCCACTGGGAACGAATCATGTCGGTGAAGGTGCGGTCTTCCCCGTCGCGCGGAGGAGGGGCGCCATCCATGAATGGCGCGGAGTCCGGTGAAAGTGGAGAAGCGTTGGTGTCCGCGCCGCCATCCCGCTTACCGCTCGCGCGCATGATCAGTCCGGTGATTTCTTCCTTTTGCTTTTGGAAGATCCCCTTGATTTTTCCTTTCCAGTCTGGCTTTTCCTGAAACGGTGATTGATCTGACCCGTCTTCGCTCATGCGCCCTTTCCTTGGTGCGATAACCATCCCTGGTTGCAGCGATCTTGTATTAACTCCTTGATAAATGAGCAAAGAGAGTGCCAATCGTAAAATCGCTTTGGAAGGCGATCGAGCGGGTGATCAGAATTAAAATGCTTTAAAGATCGGCGGCTTGTTTCCCGTCATTTTTCCGACGGTTTCTCGCAAGCGGTGCGTCTGACAATTTGTCGGGAAAGCTCTCGTTCTTCGAGGTCGCTTTCGACATTTTGTCGAAGCGCTGGGAAGCGAACTAACGTTTCAGCGGGGTAGCTCTCGGGAAGGTATCCCCGGCGTAGTCGGAGATTTTTGCGGTTTTGCGATAGAGTTCGAACGAATTTACACCGTTCGGAAGATTCAAAAGATCTTCGGTCATTTTCAAATTTAGCCAATCGAACGATTCCTTCTTCGGTCCGCCGATTCGAACGACGCCGTTCGAGATCGTTACGGGCAAGTCGAGGCGACGGTAGTCGTTCTTCCCGATCTTCGCCACGTGGTACGCGAAGAGAACCGAAATCACGCCGCCTTTGCGCGGATTGAATCCGGGTTGGGTTTGGAGCGAAAGAACTTTTCCGAGTGGCGTATCGATCAGCACGTATTCGGCTGCGAGATCGGCAAGCGTAAGACGATAACAATCAAAACCGTCGTTTCCGATTGAATACCGATTCAGGCTCGTACGCGCGTGTTGGGTCGAATAATCGTAGTTGTGGCAGTAGGTGAATTCGGAAATTTCATCGCGCCTACCAAACTTGAATTCAGTCGTCACGTACGCATCGGTACCTTTCGCGTAGCGACTGCGCGAGATCACATGAATGTCGAACAGCGTGTCTCGGCGTGGGTCGACCCCGGTTCTGCCATGCTCGCCGACGCCCATGTTAAAGACCGGCGTTTTCGAACGACGGTTTTCAGCGGTAAAGCCTTTTGGTTCTGTGAACGCGATCACGTTCGTCTCGTCGGACGCCGGAAGGCGTGTTTCCGAGGGCGGCAGGGGGATGAGGAATCCGAGACCCAAAATGAAGCCGAGGATTGCCATGATCAGGGTCCAGCGGAGGGAGCGCTTAAAAGTAGGTTCCATTCCCAAGATTGATCGGCGGGATGGGCGATTTCCCCAAGTCGCCACCGCGGGTTTGAGGGCGATTCGGGGATGCGGATTGCGCCCGCTAAATGCAAAGCGTCATCTTTTTATCTCTCCGCCGAGGGTATCTTTTTGCGATATCGTAAAAAAACCTATAATTACAAGGTCTTGAGCCAGATATTTTCCCCTGTGTCTAATTTGACAGATCGCATCCAGACCTGCTATATTTCGTCAGTCCAAAGTGTCTAACAAGTCTCATCTGTGTGGATGGGACCCTGCGGCAAAGTCGGCCCGAAGCCGGTTTAGCTGGGAAGGTTTTCGGATGTTCAAGGTCGGTGATAGTGCAGTTTACCCGGCTCATGGTGTGACCGTCGTTAAGCGCATCGATGAGCGCGAAGTCGGTGGCAAGAAGAAGAAGTTTTACGTTCTCCAAGTCGTGGAGAACCAGATGACCATTATGGTGCCGACGGATAACGCCGACGCTGTGGGTCTCCGCGAGATCATTTCCGATAAGGAAGTGCTGAACGTGTACAAGATCCTGAAGAAGCGTGACGTGAAGATCGACCAGACGACCTGGAATCGCCGTTATCGCGAGTACATGGAAAAAATTAAGACGGGCTCGGTATACGAAATCGCCGAAGTGCTCCGGAACCTTTTCATGCTCCGCCATTCGAAGGATCTTTCCTTCGGTGAGCGCAAGATGCTCGACCAAGCGAAGGCCCTTCTCGTGAAGGAAATTTCCCTCGCTCGCGGTCAAAAAGAAGAAATCATCGAGCAAGAAATTCAGACGATTTTCGCCTCCTAAACGCGCTAAAATCGAGAGTTCAGAAAAGGGTCGTGCGGGGAACCGCACGACCCTTTTTCATTTATGAATGCGGCGCATTCCGACTAGGATAACCCCCATGAGTGCTGCCCAGAAACCGGTTCGAGTTCGTTTTGCGCCATCCCCCACGGGATACCTCCACGTCGGAGGCGCGCGTTCCATGCTTTTCAATCACCTCTATGCGCGAAAGCACGGCGGGACGTTAGTTTTGCGGATCGAAGACACCGATCAGGAGCGCTCGACGAAAGAGTCCGAAGTGATGGTGATCTCGGATTTAAAGCGTCTCGGCTTCAAGCCCGATGAGTCGCCGGAAGCCGGCGGACCGTACCCTCCGTATCGCCAAAGCGAACGTCTGAAGATGTACGGAAAGTACGCGAAAGAGCTGCTCGATCGCGACCAGGCCTATTACTGTTTCTGCACGGACGACTCGCTCACGCAAAAGCGCGAACTCGCGATGAAGCTCGGCCGCCCACCGGTTTATGACGGCACTTGCGCGAAGATTCCGCCTGCCGAAGCACGCGCGAAAATCGCCGCCGGTGGTAAAGCCGGTCTCCGGTTCCGCGCATTTTCGAAAGAATACATCCTTCACGACCAAGTGAAGGGTGATGTTCGTTTCCCGCCCGATGTTGTCGGCGACTTCTTCATCACGCGGACCCCGAAGGATAAGGCGAACGAGATCGCGGAAGGGATCGGCATGCCGGTCTACAACTTCTGCTGCGTGGTCGACGATCACCTGATGGGCATCACACACGTTATTCGGGGCGAAGATCACCTTTCGAATAATTCGCGCCAACTCCAAATTTACGACGCTTTCGGCTGGGAACTCCCCGTTTTCGCCCACGTCGCCGTCGTCCTCGGATCTGATCGCCAAAAACTCTCGAAGCGAAACGGCGATTCGTCGGTATTTGAATACCTGAATAACGGCTACCTCCCGGAAGCCCTTCTAAACTTTCTTGCGCTCCTTGGCTGGAATCCGGGCGCAGATATTAAGCCTTCCTCGGGGCACCCAGAAATCTTCACGATGGACGAAATGATTTCTTACTTCTCGATGGATGGGCTCCAAAAAGCGCCGGCCATTTTCGATGTCCAGAAGCTGAACTGGATGAACGGCCAGTACATCCGGAGCCTTCCGCTCGCGGACATCGCGGCTCGTGCGCGCTCTTTCTTCGAAGCCATACCCGAATGGAAGACGGCGCTGGAAGCGCACTCGCCCGAGTGGTACCTCGGCGTCATCGAAACGATCCGCGGCGAATGCACGATGTTGAAAGATCTCCCCATCGCGGCGAAGTTCTTCATCGAACCGAATCCGGCGATCGAAGACGCGGCGAAGGCTGTACTCATCGATCCGGCGAATACTGCGGTTTTCTCCGCGCTCACCGCCGAGGTTTCAAAACTACCCGAAGTTCTGACTGCCGAACTCGTCGATGCCCTTCAGAAATCGGTCGGTGCGTCGTCGGGAGCGAAAGGGAAGGGACTCTTCATGCCGATTCGCGCGGCGACTACGGGTCGCACGCACGGGCCAGAATTGAAGAAGGTTTTCCCGCTTCTCGGAAAAACGGCGCTTCTCGAGCGCATGTCGGCGATCCAGACGGCAATGAAGGCGTAGTCGAAAATGTCGAAGATTCCCGAAGTTAAAGTCACGAACTCGCTCGGCGGTAAGAAGGAAGTCTTCACGCCGATGGAGGCGGGTAAGGTCCGTTTCTATACCTGCGGGCCGACCGTCTACGGACCGATCCACGTCGGAAATCTCCGGGCCGCGATGACGGCGGACCTTTTCGTGCGCGCGCTGCGGAAGCTCGGCTACGGAGTGACTTACGTTCGGAATTATACCGATGTCGACGATAAGATCATCAATCAGGGGAAGTCGGAGGGGCTTTCTCCAGAAGCCATCGCGAAAAAGTATACGGCGCTCGTCGAGCAAGACTACGCGGCTGCCGGCATGATAGAGCCTGATCATAAAACGACGGTCACCGGCCATATCGCCGAGATTATCGCGATGATCGAAAAAATTATTCAGAACGGAAAAGCATACACCGCCGAACCGCCGGCCGGCTCCGAGCCCGGCGCGAAGGAAGTTTTCTTCTCGATCCCGGACTTTCCGACGTACGGAAAACTTTCGCGGAAGATTCTCGAAGACCTCGTCGCCGGCGCGCGCGTGGACGTTTCCGAAAAGAAGAAGAATCCGGCCGATTTTTCGCTCTGGAAGCCCGCAAAGTCGGGCGAGCCGTTCTGGGATTCTCCGTGGGGGAAGGGCCGTCCGGGCTGGCACATCGAGTGTTCGGCGATGGCTTCGAAATGGCTGGGCGAGCAGATCGACCTGCACCACGGCGGGACGGATCTCATTTTCCCGCATCACGAAAACGAAATCGCCCAATCCGAAGCCGCGTCGGGGCACGCGCCGTATGTGAAGTATTGGCTCCACAACGCCATGCTAAACATGAACGCCGAGAAGATGTCGAAGTCGCTCGGAAACATCGTGTCGGCGCGCGACTTCCTCGCGGCTTACGGTGGAGAAATCACGCGCTACCTCATGATGAGCGCGCATTACCGGACGATCTCCGATTTCGGAGACGAAGCGATCGAATCCGCGCTGACGAATCTTAGCCGACTTTATGAAGCCAAGCTTCGCGCGGAGGGGCTTCTCACAAAGAAGGCCGCCGTCGTCGACGCGCGGGCGGAAACGGTCTGGGCGGAATTTCTCGCCGATTGCCAGAAAGCGCGCGACGAAATGATTCGTGAAATGGCGAATGACTTCAATACGCCGGGTGCCCTCGGCGCCGTGTTTACCTTGATCCGCGCGTTTAACCGCGCGCTCGCCGAACCGCGCGCCGAAGCGACGCCGGCGGCGGTGCTCGGGTCTCAAGAACTCATTCGCGTGATCGAAGACGAGCTCGGCGGGTT
>JBBQMV010000065.1:0-10516 GCA_038329315.1 Bdellovibrionia bacterium
ATTATCTTTCGCGGCCGAGTACTCTCTTCAAAACTCGCCGAATATATGGAGCTTGTCCAAGACATCGTGACGAATCCAAGTTTCCCAGAAAAAGAAATGAAGAAACTGAAATCGGAGATCGCATCGGAAATTACCGAAACCCGGGGAAAAGATAGCTCCCTCGCTCGCGTATTCTGGGATTCGTTTCTTTTTGAAGGCCACCCTTACGGAAAGCCAATCCTCGGAAAAATTAAGGACATCGAAAACCTGAGGCGCGACGATCTCGTTCGTCACTACGCGAACCTATTCCAAGATCGAAATCTTCTCGTCGTCGGATCCGGAGATTCCGAACCGACGTTCGTCGAAGCCTGGGCGAAACGAATCGCTGAAAAACGTCCGAACTCGGAAGGCGAGAATCCGATCCACACGGCGCCAACCCCGAAAAGCCAGGACAAGCGCCGCGTCCTCTTCGTTGACAAACCCGAACGCACCCAAACCCAAGTTTTCTTTGGCCAGATTGGCCTACGGATGACGGATCCAAACTTTTTCGCGATGTATCTCTCAAATCACGTCTTCGGCGGCGGCGGCTTTTCGGCTCGCTTGATGGTCGAAGTTCGGGTGAAGCGTGGCTGGAGTTACGGAGCGTACAGTTACATGCGTCAAGGGATTCGTCCCCGTTCGTTTCAGATCTATACTTTTCCAGCTACGAAAGACACTCCGGGTGCCCTCTCGCTCATCGATACGATGGTGCATGATTGGCAAGCAAAAGGAATTACCCAAGCCGAATTCGACTTCGCGAAGACGAGCTTGATCAATTCTGCGGGCTTCTCCTACAACACTCCGGCGAAACGAGTGGAGAACATCCTTCTCGAAAAGACCTTGGATCTGCCTGACGGCTTTATGAAGTCGTATGCCGACCATCTCAAGACCGTCACCCTCGCGGAAGCCAACACCGCGACCAAGAATTTCCTCCGTCCCGACAAGATGAGTATTCTCGTGCTCGGTACAGCGAAGGACATCAAATCGAAGGTCGCCGACGCGTTGAAGGTCCCTTCGAGCGAAGTCGCCGTCGTCCCGTACACGAAAGAGTAATTCCCCGCGCCTAGGCCCAGCTCTCTTATGGGCGTTTTTAAAATATAACCTATTGTAATTACTAGTGAAATTATACTTAGTTAATTCTTGCTTGCTTAAATATGCTGCACTGCGTTATAAAACGTTTGATCGAATATCCAACCCGGGAAAACCAATGAAAAAAATCATATTGCTCCTCGCGATTTCAGCATTCAGCACGATGGCCTATGCGAACGACTGCACCGGTACCGCCAAAGGCGCGGTGCGATCCGTGGTCACAAAAAACGCAAAAACAAATAAGAACTGGAATGAATCAATTACGAGCGCGGAACAAGAGCCAGAAAAAGCGACAGAATATTCGCGGACTTACAAAATATATACTCTCACGGGGCCTAGCACCGATCCCGAGAGATTAGTTCTCGTTTGGGAAGTCGAAACGACACTCGATTGCAAAATTACGAAGATCGAATTCTTGGGTGGCGTTGAATAACCCCCCGCGATGACTTCGGCAACGGGGTCCAACAACTCGAGCCTTCCTTAAGACCGAAGCTCTCGCGGAAGTGAACCTCTAAACCTTGGCCCAATCTCCGACTTCAGCGGAAGTTTTGGTCGATAAGCTTTGGATTACAAACGGAGAATTATTATGAAAAATGTACTTAAAATTTCGCTTACTCTTCTTACCACCTCGGCTGGCATGTTCAGTCACGTCGCCTTGGCAGATGGGCCCCTGAAAACCCTCAGCTGCAGCGCGAAAGGCGTTTCCTATACTGTAACAATGACCTCCGAGTTCGCACCGGGTTCGAAAATTTCCACGAACATTGCGCTTACACGATTCTCCGTCAATCCTGACGGCACAGCACGGATTGAATCCGATGAGGAAGCCGTATTCCAGGATCAGATTTTCGACAACGAAACCAAAGCGATGACCTTCTTCAAACGAAACGACGTCATCCTCCAGAGTGAAGATGGAACTTTTCGAGTTCTCTCCATGGCGAAAAAAACTCTCATGGTTCTCAATACCAAGTCGGGAATTGCAAAAACGTTAAGTTGCAAACTCTGAACATCGAATCGTTTGCCGCTCGTAACTTCAAAGAGAATTCGCGGTTCACGGGAACCGTGAATTAAGCGCGACCGCGCGGTCCCGAATCCCGCGCCCGACGAATCATCGTCAGATACGCGACCGCTTCCGGATGTTCCGGCGAGCGGCGAAGGACGTCTTCCCACTCAAGCTCGGCATCGATCAGGTTTCCCTGCGAATAGTGGAGAAGTCCGAGATGAATTCGCGCCGGAAGGTAGTCACCGTGATCATGCTTCAGCGCTTGAAGGTCTTGAAGCGCACGGGAAACAAAGCCCTTTCGGGCGTAGGCTTTCGCCCGACGAATCCGGGTCTCGAAGTGAGTCGGGTTTAGCAGCGCAGCTTTCGAATATTCTTCGATCGATTCGTCGTATCGACGATACCGGAAGTAAAGATCACCCAGCTCGAGGTGTTTCACCGCGAACTTTTGGTCGACACCCGAAACGACGCCTTCCCGGCGATGAACGACGGACTGGTTCGCCTGGTCGAAAATCTTCTTCGCGTCGTCGTACTTCCCGAGATCATTGAGAAGCACGGAGAGGCAAATCGCGGCGTCGGTGTGACGAGGGTCGAGCTCCAAAGCCTTCTTCAAGGAAGTGATCGTCGGCCCGACATTCCCCTGAAAGTAATTCGAAACGCCCATCAGGTAGTAAGCATCTGGGCTGGAAGGCTCCCGCGCGATCTTTTCGCGGATGAGCGAGTCGGCCCGAGGGTAATCTTTGCGATTCAGAAGATCCTGAATTCGGCGATCGAACGCGGCAGCTCCGGTTACGGGAGGTCGCGCGTTCATCGGGGTTTGTATTTCCATCGGCGTTACTCCGTTTTTTCTTCCGGTGGTTTCGTCTCGATCGTCTTCAAACGAGATTTCGCGTCCTCGACGGACGGCGTATCCGAATACACATTCAGAACTTTAGAGTAGCGGCCCTTCGCCGCTTCCCACATCTCTCGTTTGAAATAAAAATTCCCGATGTACATTTCCTTCTCAGCGAGAATCTTCCGCGTTTCCGCAAGCTTCGCAGTCGCGGAGGCGGCATTCTCGTCGGTCGGATAATGCGCGAGAAAATCTTTAAATGCGTCCTGGGCTTTATATCCCGACGAAAGGTCACGCGCATGATTGCCGGGTAGGTCCGAGTAGAACGCAAGACCGACTCGGTAAGCGGCGTAGGGGAGTTTTGGGTGCTTCGGGTGAAGATCTCGGAAGGCTTCGTAGGTCGCGGCTGCTTCGGCGTAGCTCTCTTGAAGGAAATAGACGTCAGCGATCCGAAGCTGGGCTTCGACGGCTTGCTTCGAATACGGATGTTGGTTTTTCACCTTCTGAAGTTTTTCGATCGAGAGGATGTAGCGGCTCGCATCGATGTCTTCTTCCGCTTCCTTCATGAGGGCGGCCGGGTCGTTTTCATCGACGTCTGCGCTCGAGCAGCCGAAACCGCCGAGCGAGAAAGCGCCCGCCAAAGTGGCTACGAGCAAAAGGCTGGAAATCGAAGTGCGTCGCGTCGAACTCATGTTCCGGGTGTATTCGATTCGTCGGTTAAGAGCAACCCGCTCCGCTCGGGAAGAAACGCGAGATCGCGGTGATCATTGAAACGGACCTTCCACCAGCGCGCGGGTGGCGTAGTCACTCCGGGGACGGCGTTTTCCAGCAGCTGCCCAACTACGCGGAGCTTCATTCCGGGTTCGACCGCGCCACGATCAAGGAAGGAATCACCCGGGCCGCTCTTTACGAGCCGAGATTCCGTAACAATCACGAGAGGGTGTTTCTCGTTCCAAAACGACCAGCCGCCGAAAAGAAGAGAGAGGCCAAGCGTGGCCAAACCTGAACGAACGAAAAAACCGCGACGTTTCACGAAAAAAAAGAAGCCGATCCAAGCCAAAATCGAGGTCACCCCGAAAAAGAAGAAAATCGCATCGAGTGGAAGAAGATCACCGAGGGTTTCAAACCCGAACGAAGTCGCGTCGAGCCGCGAAATCCCCAGCCATTTTACGAGCCCCGCCATCGACTCCGCGAGTGGCTCCTTAAGGTCGCGGCCGCCATACGGATCCATGGTCTCCGCCTTCGAAAGATCGGCAACGGCCAAAGGATCTTGACCGAGAGCGTGATGAATCAGTCCGCGATTAAGGTAGTAGGCGTAGTTCTTCTGCGCAGCTTCCGGCGACGCCTCAAGTTCGGTCAGCGCTTCCGCAAATTTTCCCTCTGTATACCGATCGCGGAAATCCGCAGATGCCGACGGAATCGGGAGTGACGCGAGGAGTAAAATGCCTAAAAAAAGGACCCGCATGGATCGAGATTGAGGCGGCCTAGCGGAAGTTGCAACAGAAATAAGTGGGTGATACTGCTAAAGAATTCTTTATCTCGAGGAATTTTAATTGAACACCAATCACACCGTTCGCCACCAACTTCTCACTTCCCCCGCTTATGTTGCCGCTAAGGCCGCATTTTTAAAAGCGACCCTCGAGGGCGTGAAGGCCGCCGAAGGAATTCGCGGGAGTGCCTCTCCCGAAATCCATGCCCAGTATCTTGAAATACTGAAGGGTCTCGAGAAGATGAAGGGGCGCGAACAATACTTCACCTACCTCTCGAACGGCATCGGCTCGGGTCCCTACATCGAGCTCCTCGATGGTTCGCGAAAGCTCGACCTGATCACGGGCATCGGCATTAATTTTTTCGGTCATTCCCATCCAGCCCTCATCGATGAACTGATCGATGGGGTCACCTCCGACGTCATGCAAGGAAATCTCCAGCCGGGCTTCGAATCCGAAGCGATCATCCGTACCGTCCTTTCACACGTCGGTCCGAAGTCACGACTGAAGCACGGATGGCTCCTCGGCTCGGGAACGATGTCGAACGAGACCGCGCTGAAAATTATTCGTCAGAAAAAATTTCCGGCCACGCGAATCTTCGCGTTCGCCGACGCCTTCGCCGGTCGCTCGACCGCGATGCAGGAAATTTCCGACAATCCGAAATATCGCGAAGGCCAACCAACCTACGGTGAAGTCACGCACCTTCCGTTCTACGACCCGAAACTCACCATCGACGCCTCGGCGGCGCTCACCGTGAAACGGATAGAAGAAGAAGTCCTTCGCCAGCCTGGAAAATATGCCGGACTCATGATCGAAATTGTTCAGGGCGAAGGTGGCATTCGTTTCGCCCCTCGTGAGTGGTACGTGAAAGTTTTCGAAGCCGCGAAAAAAGCCGGCCTTGCGCTTTGGGCGGACGAAGTCCAAACCTTCGGTCGTCTCGAAAGTCTTTTCGCGTATAACCACTTCGATCTCGCCGAATATTTCGACGTCGTCACGATCGGTAAAATGCTCCACGCCTGCATGGCCCTCTATACGGACGAAATGAATCCTCGCGCCGGTCTCGTCGCCGGAACCTTTACCGGAAGTGCAGCTGCACTTCGTACCGGTCGGCGCGTCGTCGAGATGCTCACCTCGGAGGGCTTTTACGGTCCCGAAGGAAAAATCGCGAAACTCTCAAAGCATTTCCAAACCGGTCTCGAAAAACTGAAGAACGGCTCGTGCAAAGGTCGGATCGGCGAAATTCGCGTGATCGGCGGCATGGTCGGTTTTGGCGTCTTCAGTCAGTCCCTCGACGATACGAAAAAAGTTTTAATGAAACTTTTTTCGGACGGCGTCGTCGCATTTTATGCCGGCCATGATCCGTACATCGTCCGTTGTCTTCCACCATTCGGAACGATGACGACAGCCGAAATCGATACCGCCCTCGGTATCATCGAAAAATCTTTACTCAGTTTTAAAAGCTAGGAGCCCCCGTGAGAGATTTTCTCGAAGAAGCAAAAAAAATCGTGAGTATCCCGTCGGTATCGGCGGATGGAAATGAAGAACTCGCGAACTGGCTCGTCGACCGAATGAAAATGGTCGGACTGAAAACCCAGACCCAGACGGTAACCCACTCACTCGACAATGTTTCGAAACGCCAATTCAACGTTATCGGCATTCTCGGCGACCCGCTCGTGAACACGAAAATCAAGCGCGGACTCCTCCTAAATACCCACATCGACACCGTCGGTCCGGGTCTCCTCTCGAATTGGACAGAGACCGAAGGGAATCCGTTCCACGCGATCATTAAAGGGAATAAATTTTACGGGCTCGGCTCGGCCGACGTGAAGCTCGATTTTCTGTGTAAACTTCGCGCAGTCGAAAAATTCCGCGAAAAGAAGTTGAAGCAGCCAATCTACCTCGTCGGAACCTGCGGCGAAGAAATCGGTATGTTCGGCGCGAAATACCTCATCCAATCGAAAGCTCTAAACCCGAAATATGTCCTCGTCGGCGAACCTTCGGAACTCTCCGTCGTCTACGCCCATAAGAGTCTAAACATCTTTAAGGTGAATATTGGCTTCCAGATGGTTGCGAAGGACGCGAAGGGATTCAATCGCCGAATTTTCATCGAATCGTTTGGAAAAAGCGCGCACGGCTCGTATCCACACCTCGGAGTGAACGCGATCCATCAGCTGATGGACCTGGTCCGGGATTCGGCCGAGCAGGGCTACGAAATGAAGTTTGTAAAGTTCGAAGGCGGCGAAACCGTGAATAAGGTTCCCGACCGCGCGGCGGCCGAATTCTACCTCACCGCCCACCAGTTCGAGGACTATAAGCGCTTCTTCCGTGACCTCGTCACCCAGACCGGAATGGAAAAATCGTTTCGTCTGGATGCCGGCGGTGGTGAGGACGTCGGAATCCGTTTTATCCCGGATACTGTTTTCGAATGCGCTACCCGTGTATCGGATCTCTTCCGGCGGATCTCGCTCCAGTTCGCGAAGATTAACGACCCGAGTTTCAATCCGTCGCACTCGACGGTGAACTTCGGACAAATGAAACAAACGATGAGCGGAATCGAAATGTTCCTCGATCTCCGGATTCTTCCGGACCAGTCTGCGGAAGACATCGAAAAGGAAATTCTCAAGGAGATCTCCACGATCGCTGGCGAATATTCGATGCTGAACGTTTCGGGCGCGAAGCTTCGTGGAAACGCAGCCCTCGGAATGACCCTCGATCACGAACTGGTTCGGATCTGTAAAGACGCCATGCTTGCCGCCGGACTTCCGGTTAAACTCGATAAGAAAGCAACCTCGACAGAAGCTGCACTTTATTTCAAAGCGGGTTATGAAGCCGTCATCTTCGGGCCGGGTGTTTCTCACGGAAATAGCCACTCGCCGAACGAGTACCAGCTTCTAGATCAACTCGACGCCGCGACCGCATTTTACGAGAAGGTGATTGAACGGGTCTGTCTATGATCCTGCTTCGCGAAGCCCGTGAAAGCGATTTGGACGCCCTTCTGCAAATTGCGCAGATTCCAGGGATGTTTAATTTGCCGGGCGATCGCGACACGCTTCGAGACCGGATCGTAAAATCCAGAAATTCTTTTCATGATCGGGCCGGCGAAATCGATTCGACGAAGTACACGTTCATCGCCGAGGATCTAAAAACTGGAAAGATCCTCGCGACCAGTATGATCGCCGGCCAGCATGGCACGCTCGATTCCCCACACTTTTATTTTGAAATCGGGAACGAGAAACGATTTAGTGAAACGATCAACACCGGGTTTATTCACGGGACGCTCACCCTCAGTTACGACACCGATGGGCCTTCGGAAATCGGTGCACTCGTCGTCGATCCAGAAGTACGGAATCTTTCAGATGCGCGTATCGGTCGCCAAATTTCGTTTGTACGCTTTCTCTACGTCGCTGGACACCGTGCCCGCTTTAAACCCCGGATCATCGCCGAACTTCTCCCGCCACTGAATAAGCGCGGTCTTTCACCACTCTGGGAAGCCGTCGGCCGTCGCTTTACGAACATGGACTACTGGGAAGCGGACCAGCTCTGCGCTAAAAACAAAGACTTCATCTTCGATCTATTTCCGACCGGAAAGATCTACACGACGTTTCTCCCCGCCGAAGCACGGAACGCGATCGGAAAAGTCGGTAAGGACACTGAACCCGTTGTCCACATGCTGAAGAAGATTGGCTTCGAGTATAAAAACCAGGTCGACCCGTTCGATGGCGGACCCCACCTTTGGGCCGACGTCGAAAAGATTACGCCGATCCGAAAATCCCGAATTCTCAAGCTTACCCACCGAAAGTTCGACGAAACTCCTCCACCCGAACCCGGACTCCTCACTAAAGTTGGCGAGAATCCCGAGTTCCGCGCGTTCTCCATCGAGGCTACGATCGAGGGCAAAGAAATCAGCGTCAAGAATCACTCGCCCGGCGAGATTCGTACGATCGAAGAAATGCTCGGTATTGGTCCCGGTGACTCCGTCCTTTTCATGCCCTATTACTGAGCTTTATCATGGAGTGAGGGGGCCCCGACGCATGTCCACTCATTCACAAATTCCTTATACCGTCGAACATCCACTCAAAGTCCTCGGCGACTACATCGGTGGGGAATTTCATCCCCCTTCAGATCCGACCGGAGAGTGGACGGTCACCAGTCCCGCCGCGGGAAAGGACATCATCGCGCGCGTGAAATATTCCTTTTCAGAAGTCGATCGCGCGGTCCAGTCCGCCCGCGATGCCTTTCGTTCCTGGCGGCTTACTTCGCAGTCGGAACGAAACGAAGTTCTCCTTCGGTACCAAGCCGCGATTAAAAAACGCGAAGCGATTCTCGCCGAAACGATCGCGCGTGAAACAGGTAAACCGGTTTGGGAAGCGAAAACCGAAGTGACCGTAATGCTCAATAAATTCGACATCACCCTGAACGAATCCCTCCCACTCATTCGCGATCTCGAGATTCCTAACGTCATGCCGGATACTCTCGGAACTTCACGCCATCGTCCGTTCGGCGCGCTCGTCGTGATCGGACCGTTTAACTTTCCGGGTCATCTTCCGAACGGACATATTATCCCGGCTCTCGCGACCGGAAATACCATCATCTTTAAGCCATCGGAAAAAACGCCGATGACCGGCCAATTGATGGCCGAAGCCGCGCACGAAGCGGGATTCCCCCCCGGAGTATTCAATCTCGTTCAGGGCGAACGCGAACTCTCGCGCCGCCTGTCGATTCACGAGGGCGTCGCCGGGATCCTTTTCACCGGATCTTACGAAGTCGGAACGCGGATCAAACAGGATACCCTCCAACAACACTGGAAGATGCTCGCCCTCGAAATGGGTGGGAAGAATCCGGCCATCGTGTGGGACGACGTCGATGTCGATACCGTCGCCTACGATCTCCTTACGGGCGCGTTTCTCTCTGCCGGCCAGCGCTGCACGAGTACGTCGCGTGTCCTTGTCCACGCGGGACTCGTCGATAAGCTCGTGGAGAAGATCCATAAGGCTGCGAAGGCGTTCAAGATCGGGCATCCCTTTGAAAATGCATTCATGGGCCCCCTCATCGATGCCCAAAGCGTCGATCGCTTCCAGAAATTCCAGCCGATCGCGGCCCGCGAGGGATTCGAAATCGTGATGCGCGGAAAAAACCTCGATCTGCACCAGGGACACTACGTCACGCCGTCGATCGCGGTGATGAAAGGCGGCTCGGTCGAACAGGCGAAAAAATCGGTTTTTCAACAAACCGAACTCTTCGCGCCGATGCTGGCGATCCAAACCGTCGATTCCGTCGAGCAAGCGGTCGCCCTGGCGAACGCCACCCAATATGGACTCGCTGCGGCGGTTTACACCCGTTCACGCAAGGTTTTCGACGTGTGTTACCGCGATCTCGAGTTCGGAATCGTGAATTGGAACCGTTCGACGGTCGGTAGTTCCTCTCGTCTGCCTTTCGGCGGACTTAAGAAAAGTGGGAATCATCGGCCGACTGCACTCGCGGCCGTCCAGTACTGCGCGTATCCAGTCGCGACTCACGAAGTGACCGATCCAAAGCGTCCGGCAACGATCTTTCCGGGCCTCGTCTGGGAATAAAAAAACGGCCCGGGTTTCCCCGAGCCGTTGATCATTCGAAAATTTTCGTTCGCGAATAAGGACGCTGATTAGGCGGTCGGAGCTTCGACCTTCGCCACGTTCAGCGCTTGCGGGCCCTTAGCGCTA
This sequence comes from Bdellovibrionia bacterium, assembly GCA_038329315.1. Lineage (GTDB taxonomy): Bacteria > Bdellovibrionota > UBA1018 > UBA1018 > UBA1018 > JACMQW01. The sequence goes on from JBBQMV010000065.1 coordinate 10,123, forward strand.
TCCACGAGTTCGAATTGAACTTGTTGGCCTTCAGCGAGGGTCTTGAACCCGTCGCCGGTGATCGCGGTATAATGCACGAAAATGTCGCGATTATCCTTATCGTCCGCCGCCTGGATGAAACCGTAGCCTTTAGAGTCGTTGAACCACTTTACGAGACCGGAAGTTGCCATAAATACCCCCTGTTAATTCCAGAAATGAGCAACCGTGCTTTCTAAAACAATTAGGGGAGCTGAGTGGAACCGTCAACTTAAAAACACAACATCCTGTGGGCCGGAGACCGGACACCACAGGATGTTGGGGGTTACTTTTTTCTGACTCGTTGCGCGGGAATCAGAATCAGTGAAAGATACGGACCTGTGTCGCAACCGGAGTTCCAGCCGCGGGAGCCGCGGGT
>JBBQMV010000066.1:0-10384 GCA_038329315.1 Bdellovibrionia bacterium
GCATCGCGACCATTTATCTGAAGGACGAGAATTACACGCAAGCGATCCCCTACCTCGAAGCCGTCGAGGCGATGGATCCGGCGGATATGAACACCCAAGTGAAGCTGGGGCTCGTCTATATGGAGACGAAGTCTTACGAGAAGGCGATCGGCACGTTTAGTCGCTTGATCGAAAAGAACCCGGACTCCGATCGGATCCGTTTCTATTTGGGATCCCTCTACGAAGAGCTTAAACGGGACGACGAAGCGGTAGCTGAATACCAGAAAGTACCGGCGTCCTCGAAGATGTACACGGACTCCGTTCTTCATTCGGCGAATATCCTGAAATCTCAGGGAAAAATCGTAGAAGCGAAGCTTGAAATGAATACAGCGATTTCGCAGCAACCGCAGATCCCGAACTTCTATATTTTCCTCGCGAGTATGGAGGAGGAGGGGAATAATCTTCCGGCTTCGATCGGCGTTCTCGAACGCGCCTATAAGCAATTCCCAGAAGAAGAGCGCGTCCTTTATTACCTCGGCTCGCTCTATGACCGTACGGGTGAAACTGAAAAAGGACTCGCAAAGATGGAACAGCTCCTCTTTGTGAATCCGAAGAACGTGGATGCGCTCAATTACCTCGGTTACACCTGGACGATCCTCGGTCGGAAGATGGACGAAGCGGAAACGTATCTGAAGACCGCGATGAAGCTCCGCCCGAATAACGCATTCGTTACCGACAGCTGGGGCTGGCACCTCTTTGTGAGAGGCAAGTTCGTGGAAGCGATCAAGACTCTCGAAAAGGCCGTCGCGCTTCGCGGCGACGAGGCGACGATCCTCGAACACCTCGGTGATGCATACGCTCGAGCAAACCTCCAAGAAAAGGCGCTCGCCACCTACGAAAAGGCCGTTTCCGTTTCGAAGGAAGCGAAAGAGAAAGAAAAAATCGCGTCGAAGCTCGAAAGCATTCGTGCGGTTCTCGTCCAAAACGGTCGGATCAGGGGCGAGCACACGGCTTCCCGTACTCCGGCCTCGGTTACGACCACGCCTTCTCCGCGTCAGTAGTCGAGTCGGCTCGAACTGTTCTAGGGAGGTTTCTAATTCCTGAAAAATCGGGCACCGTGGTGAAATGCCAGGTGCTCGTTTTTCTTTCATCCGATCGGTGGGAATTTTCGGGGTCGTTTTTATCACCGCCTGTACGAGCGCTCCGAAGCGTGGTGAGTTCGCGGATCGCGAATTGATGAGCGCGGCTTGTCCCGCCGGTTTTACGAAAAAACTCAGCGGTTCGGTTTGGATGAAGATCGAATCGAAAGAAATGTCGGGGCAGTTCCCGGCGACCGTGCTCGTCGACTACCCGAAAAAATTTGCGGTGGAAGTGACGAATCTGATCGGTGCGCCCCAAGCCTGGTTGACAATCGAAAATGGAAAGACCGAACTGAAGTTCACCGCGGAGAACGAAAAGGCGTATGGTCGAACGCCGCGGACTCGCGACGTTCTCGGCGGCCTCCCGATCGATCTCGCGCCACGCCTCTTCGCAGGCGGAGTCCCTTGCCCTTCGGACGACAAAAATCAGGATATCCGAGTAAAACAGACGGATGAGGGGGGGCTCGAAGTGACCACGGTCGATCTTCGAACGCGCGCCTCGACTCGGTACACGTACACCTTTACGAAATTTGCCGGTAGGCCGTGGGTGAGCGAGACGGACTATGAAAAGCTTGCGCGAGGTGCCAAGGGCAGCGCAAAATCGAACCTCATCAAGATCATTCGTGAAGAACCTAGCGATCCCGACGGCGCGCCTAAACGATGGAGCGCGTCATCGAGTCATGGGGAGATTCGGGTCCGTTGGAAAGATCGAACGGTTACACCGGCCGATGCGCCAACGCACTGAAAGTCTTGTGAATTGACTTAGAAACCCCGCTGTTGGTACCTATGCGGCTTCAGGGTTTTCGTGGAATGGAGCAATCTCGATTTATGACCCAATCTAAAAAATCTCGACTCGTGCGGAGTGCGCTCGCACTCGCGTTCGGCGCGAGTCTCTTCTTTTTCACTGGCTGCACAAAAAAGAACACCCTCGACCCGACGAACACTTTCTACGCCTCTTCACCGGCGAAAATTAAAGGTCTCGATCCGGCCTTTGCCGACGACCTTTACTCGGGCCTAGAGACGATGCGGATTTACGAAGGGTTACTTCAGTATAAGTACTTGAAGCGCCCGTACCAGCTCGAACCCTGCCTCGCGGAAGCGATGCCGACGATTTCGAAAGACGGAAAGACCTACACTTTCAAGATTAAGAAGGGCGTCGTTTTCCAAGACGACAAGGCCTTCAAGGCGACGAACGAAAAGGGCCGCGAACTCGTGGCCGAAGATTTCGTTTACTCAATCAAGCGCCTCGCCGATCCGAAGCTGAACTCGCCAATGTGGTGGCTCTTCGATGGGAAGGTCGAAGGCCTGAACGAGTGGCACGACGCCGGCGTGAAGTCGGGCAAGCCGGACTATGCGGCCGCGATCTCCGGTCTAAAAGCCGTCGACGCTTCGACCCTCGAAATTAAATTGAAGACCCGCTCTTACCAGTTCATCTTCGCATTCGCGATGCCGGCTACTGGTGTCGTCGCGAAGGAAGTCGTCGAAGAATACGGCGCAGAGTTTTTGAATCACCCCGTCGGTACCGGCGCATTCAAACTCGCCGAGTATAATCCAAGCTCGAAAATCGTTTACGTGAAGAACCCGACGTTCCGTCACGAAGTCTATCCTTCGGAAGCGGACGCGGAGGATCAAGCACGCGGGCTGATCGCCGACGCCGGGAAGGCGCTTCCTCTCGTCGATAAGATCGTGATGACCATTCACGTGGAGACCCAGCCGCAGTGGCTGAACTTCATGCAAGGAAATCTCGATGTGGCGCCGATTCCTAAGGATAACTTCGCGCAAGCGATTTCGGGTCCGAATAAAGAACTCTCGCCGGAGTTGAAGGCGAAGGGGATTCAGCTTTTCAAGGAGCCGTCGCTCGATATCACGCACACGAGCTTCAACATGACCGATCCGGTCGTCGGGAAGAATAAACTTCTTCGCCAGGCGATCTCGATGGCCTTGAATACACCCGAAGAAATCGAGCTTTTCTACAACGGCCGTGCGATTTCGGCCGAAGGCCCGATTCCTCCCGGTCTCGCCGGATACGACGAGAAGATGAAGAATCCGTATAAAGTATACAGCGTCGAAAAAGCGAAGGCGCTTCTCGCGAAGGCCGGATATCCGGAAGGCAAGGGGCTCGCGCCGCTGGAGTACCTCGCACTCTCCGATACGACGGCTCGTCAGATGACGGAATATTTCCAAAAGGAAATGGCCGCGATCGGAATCCAAGTAAAAGTGCAAACCTTCTCCTGGCCGGAATTCCAACAGTCGCTCAAGAACAAGAAGGGCCAAATCTGGTCTTTCGCTTGGGGTGCAGATTATCCGGATGCGGAAAACTTCCTCCAACTTTTCTATTCGAAGAACGGCTCGCCCGGCCCGAACGATGCGAACTATTCGAATCCTGAATTCGATAAGCTTTACGAAAAATCGCTTACGCTAAACGATTCGTCAGAACGTACGGCGATTTACCAAAAGATGGCCGGCATCGTAGTCGAAGATGAGCCTTGGGCGTTCGGCACCCATCGGGTGACCTACGGTCTGACTCATCCATGGCTGAAAAACTACAAGCCCCACGAGTTTAATCACGGGATGTCGAAGTACTATCGAATCGACACGAGCTTAAGAAAGTAATGTGAGAGCGCGCGGGATGGCAACGTCTCGCGCCCCTCGACTCTACTTCGTAAAGGGTAAAGCGTATGTTTACTTTCCTGGTTAGACGGATCATTGGGACCATCCCGATCGTTTTCGGGGTCGCACTCGTCGTGTTCGTGCTTTTTAATATCGTCGGCGGCGACCCGGCCCTGATGATGGTGGGCAAGCATGCCACCGCTCAGCAGATCGCGGATATTCGTCACGAATACGGACTCGATCTTCCGCTCCTCGTTCAGTTTTTTCACTACCTCCGCGATATCGCGACTTTCGACTTTGGTCGGAGCTACGCCACTCGCCAGAGAATTTCGGACATGATCTTGAGCGGCATCGGCCCTTCGCTTTCGCTGACCTTGCCGGCGTTCTTTCTGACGACGACCGTATCGGTTCTCCTCGGACTTCTCGTCGCGTATTTCCGCGGAAAATTTGTCGACCGTTTCTCGGTTTTTCTCTGCGTCGTCGGGATGAGTATTCCGGCGCTCGGTTACATTCTTTTCGGACAGTACTACCTCGCTTACGAACAGCGCTGGTTCCCGATCTCTGGCTACGATTATTCGTTTCCAGGTCGGTTCGAATACCTCGGCCTTCCGATCCTTCTCTGGCTCATGCTCTCCATTGGCTACGATGTCCGGTTCTTTCGAACCGCGATTCTCGAGGAGACGAATCAGGATTACGTACGCACCGCGCGTGCCAAAGGGGTCTCCGAACCCATCGTTTTCCTGAAACACGTGCTTAAAAATTCGATGGTTCCGATCGTCACGAACGTCGTCCTCGAGATTCCGCTTCTCGTGCTCGGTTCGTTCTTATTCGAAACGTTCTTCGGGATTCCAGGCCTCGGCTCGATCACGATCGACGCCCTTCACAACTCGGACCTTCCGGTGATCAAGACGATGGCATTCGTCATCTCGCTTCTCCTGATCTTCGGTAACATTCTGACCGACGTCGTGTACGCACTCGTCGACCCACGGGTGAAACTGTCATGAGTACTGCAACGACGACTCCGATGGAAAATTCGGAACTCCTCAAGCCACTGCCGAAGGGGCGTTCGCTCTGGCAGCTCGGTTGGATGCGCCTCAAGAAAGATAAGTACGCAATCGCCTGCGGGGTCGTGATCGTCGCCTATTTCGTGATCGCCATGCTCTCGCGGCTCGATCTGCTCGGTTCGCCTTGGGATATGAAAGTGGGCGAAAGTTACGGTCGTCCGGACACTTCCCATTTCCAAACCTTTCTCGGGATGGATATTTTCGGCCGCAGCGTGATGTATAAAACGATCTACGGACTTCGCATCGCGATGTCGATCGGGTTCGTCACGGCACTCCTTGCGGTACCGATCGGAGCTGCTCTCGGTGCCATTGCTGGGTATTACGGCGGATGGATCGACGAAATTATCGTTTGGTTCTACACGACGCTCTCGTCGATTCCGGATCTTCTTCTTCTGATCGCGATCTCGTACGCCCTCGGTAAGGGTATGACGGCGATGTACATCGCCCTCATTTCGACGTCGTGGATCGGAGTTGCCCGCGTGATGCGCGGCGAGTTCATCAAACACAAAACCAGGGAGTACGTCATCGCGGCGGATTCGCTCGGGGCTTCGGATTTCTCGAAGATCTTTAAACACATCCTCCCGAACGTCTCCCACTTTCTTATCCTGAGTTTCTCGATGCAGTTCATGGGAGCCATTAAGGCCGAAGTCATTCTGACTTTCCTCGGCGTCGGCATCCAAGGCCTTCCTTCCTGGGGCACGATGATCGACGACGCGAAGCTCGAACTCGCTCGCGGCGTTTGGTGGCAGCTTACCGGCGCCACGGTCGCTATGTTCATCATCGTATTGGCCTTTAACATTCTCGGCGACTCGCTCCGCGACGCGCTCGATCCGAAAATTAAGTGAGGTTCGTATGAGCGAAAATCAAGCGAACAGCCAAAAGATCCTAGAAGTTAAAAACCTTCAGACTTCCTTCAAATTAGAAGACGGCACCATTCGGGCCGTCGATAATGTCTCTTTCGACGTTTATCTCGGAAAGACCACGGGCATCGTCGGCGAGTCCGGTTGCGGAAAGTCCGTAACCTCGCTCTCGATCATGCGCCTCATTCCGAATCCACCCGGCTGGGTTTCGGGCGGCGACATTCTTTATAAAGGAAAGAGCCTCCTCGGACTTACCCCGTCCGAAATGCGGAAGATTCGCGGGAACGAAATCTCGATGATCTTCCAGGAGCCGATGACGTCTCTGAATCCCGTTTTCACCATCGGAAATCAGATCGTCGAAGCGATTCGACTCCACCAAAAGGAACTTTCGAGTAAACAGGCTCGCGAAAAAGCGATCGAGATGTTGAAGATCGTTGGGATTCCATCGCCGGAAACCCGCATCGACGATTACCCTCACCAACTCTCGGGCGGTATGCGCCAACGAGTCATGATCGCGATGGCGCTTTCGTGCAACCCGCACGTGCTAATCGCCGACGAACCGACGACCGCCCTCGATGTGACGATTCAAGCCCAAATTCTCGACCTCCTCCGCGGACTGCAGGAAAAGGTCGGTATGGCGATGATTCTCATCACCCATGATCTCGGGGTCGTCGCCGAAAGCTGCGACGACGTGATCGTAATGTACGCAGGCAAAGTGGTCGAACAGGGATCCGTCGACGAGATCTTTGGTAATCCTCGTCACCCCTACACCCAAGGCCTTCTGAACTCGATTCCGACTTTTTCGAAGGATACGACTGGGAAAGTTAAAAGAAAGCGCCTGGAGACGATCGCCGGGATCGTTCCGAGTTTACTCGACCTCCCGGTGGGCTGCCGATTCCAAGACCGTTGCCCGCATGTCCTCGACGCCTGCCGAGCTTCTGAGCCCGAACTTCGGGTCATTAAAGAAGACAATCACCTCTCGCATGCCATCCGCTGCATCCGGGATATCGAACGGAAGGTCGCGCAATGAGCCCGAATAGCGAACGCAGCACCAATCCGAAAAACGGGGAAGTCCTCCTCGACGTCGTGAACCTCGTGAAACGTTTCCCGATCAAGGGCGGTATCATGAATCGCGAAGTCGCGAGTGTTCGCGCCGTTTCCGACGTTTCGTTTCAAATTAAGCGGGGTGAGACCCTCGGGCTCGTCGGTGAATCCGGATGCGGAAAGTCGACCCTCGGTCGTTCGATCCTGCGCCTAATCGAACCTACGTCTGGCCAGGTTTTTTACAAGGGTCGGGACATCACGAAAGTTTCTCCGGAAGAAATGCGCCGTCTACGTCGTCAGATGCAGATCATCTTCCAGGATCCGTACGCTTCTCTGAATCCACGGATGACCGTCGAGCAAATCCTTTCGGAGCCGCTCGATATTCACGGACTCGCGGGCAGCAAGGTCGATAAGCGAAAACGGATTTTCAATCTGATGGACCTCGTCGGTCTTCGGAAAGAAACCGTCACTCGTTACCCGCACGAATTCTCCGGCGGTCAGCGCCAACGCATTTGTATCGCACGCGCGCTGGCGGTGGAACCGGAGTTCATCGTTTGCGACGAGCCGGTTTCCGCGCTCGACGTTTCGATCCAAGCGCAGATCGTGAACCTTCTGCAGGATCTGCAAAAAGAACTCGGTCTAACCTATCTCTTCATTGCGCACGATCTTAAGGTCGTCGAACACATCTCGACTCGCGTCGCGGTAATGTACCTCGGGAAGATCGCGGAGGTCGCGGAGAGCGATGACTTATACCAAGATCCGCAGCACCCTTACACAAAGGCGCTTCTCTCGGCGATTCCGATTCCGGATCCGAAGATGAAGAAAGAGCGGATTATTCTGCGTGGAGACGTGCCGTCGCCGATCAACCCTCCTCGGGGATGCTATTTCCATCCTCGGTGTCCGGTCGTTCAGGATAAGTGCCGCACAGTCTGGCCGAGTCTGTATGAAATCGACGGACCGAGTACCGAGCACGTAGCGGCCTGCCATTACGCGCGAAAACGTCACAAAGATGACAATGGAATCCTCAGCGAAGACGAATAGCTTGGTCGGATTTTGACGGACGACCTGTTTTTCGGATCCTTTAGGAAATGCTCGCCGAATTTAGCCCGAAATTGGCCGTTCTTTTTGATGATGGAGCACTCCGGGAATCAATTTTTCCCCTGTGTTTCCCGATGAGTAGTTGAAGGCGGAGAGCCTTTTTCGGTGCGACTTTCATGATGAAAGGGCGCCGCGAAAGACCCGGCTTCAATGATCATCCATGGAATTCCGAACACGCAAACTGCCGAAAGCAAAAGCGGCAGAACTATCATCCTTCCCCATCGAAACGGCAGAGCCATACCGGCCCTTGCCCGCGCCCGTTTATATTCTCCTCCCTCGAAATGAAAAGTTGGTCTCCGTAAAGGGCCCATTCGATTTTTTCACCGCGCGAGATCTCGAGCGTCTGAAGAAGGGTGGCGCGTTCTTCTACGGTCCGATCTACAGTCGTGTGGAACCTTTCCATGCCGTCGCGAGAGACGTTCAGAAAATGCTCGGGTGGAACACTCCGAACGCTACGAATGTTCTCGAACCCTCTCCCTTCGAAATTTCCGACGCAGTACTGCGGAAGCTCGGGACGGTGTGGGCTCCGCTCTCGAACTTAAATGGCGCGGATCGAGATGGTCCGGTCGGAGTCGAAAGCTATTTCGCAGTCGCATTTGCGAACGAGCTTTGCGATCCGATTCCGGGTGATTGGTTGGAACACGCTCGCGAAAAGGATCCGGACCTCTACGAGCTTTCGCTCCTCCGCTCCGGCGTCTTCGTTTTCCTTGCTCTCCATCTCGGCTACATCGATCTCAAACTCCTGAGCGCGTATCGCATCCGCTTCTTCCACGAGGCGATCAATGTTTTTGGAAGCGGCGGCGCAGATTCATTGCCGCTCTCCTTCGAACTTGAGGAACTCAAGAAGTGGACCGAAACGCTGATTCACTCTCCCGAAGTCCATACGCTATCGAGCGATTTATTCGACCATTCGATTGGTCGAGTCAGCCAAAAATTAAAGGCTCGTTTGAGGCGCGTTCGTAAAGAGCTCGCCGATCCGGAAGCGACGCTTGCCCATACCTACGATGACGGTGGACTTGGAAACCATCGCCCAGACGACGACGGGGAGGTGGTTAATGGCGGATAGCATGCGATCCATCAACTCCTTCGGCGTCGCTGGCATCCTCAGTCAGAACTGCGACGTGTTCTACACGAACGATCTACGGGCTCGAAATATCGGGCGCGTCTCCGATCTTCTTTCGGCGAAACTACGCGAAACGAACGTCGATGAGTTGCGCATCCGTGCGCTCCTCACTTACGGTATTTTCGAAACCTATGCTCTCCGTGGCTTAGAAAACCATCATAAAGAAGACGTCCATCCGGCGTCGCTTGAAGTCGGGATCGATCCCGTTCATATCGCGCTCGCCATTTCGTTCCACTGGGATAGCAATAAGGCGCCGAACTGGAAGAATCTTGGATCGCGGATTGATTCTGGAAAATCGGAAGATGCGTTTGAAAAAACCCTCGAATGGATTACCCAGCATAGCGCCCAGGTGATCGTTCGGTACGAAGAGAAAGATCGTCGGGTCGAAATCGTTTCGATTCTGAATCGGATGGAAGATGGAATGCGCGATCCGACGATGGTCGTGGCCGTCGACCCGAAGACGGCGCCGCTACTCGAAGTTTCGAACTACGTCGAACTCGGCGATCTCAATTTCTCGAAGCTCCTAAGAAGTCCGGTCGCGACTGGAGAAGTCGAAGAACGCGGGCCTCAGGAAACCCTTGAGGAAGCTGTCCGGGTCGTATCAGGCGGACCGAATTCGGATACGGTCCAAGAAAGCCGCTTCTCGGCCTCTAAAGACGAAATCGATGTGAAGGCCCTCCAAGAGATTCGCGAAGAGTACGAATCCACGGTCAGTGAACTGAAGAACACCGTGCATGAGTTGAAGGAACGTCTCGAGGCGGCCGAAAATGAGGCAAGCGAGCGTCGCTTCACGAGCGATCCCGCAGTCGCTGACGAAGAGGCGATCGTCGTTAAGGGCTCCGAAGCGGCAGGCAAGAAAAAGGAAGACGACTGGGGAATTCATTTCCTGAAGCAGGTCTGGCCGTTTGCTCCGAAGGAAGAGAAAGTAAAAGTCGGTGGCGATAGAGTCGACGCGCCCGAAGAAGTCGTAGGACCGGATCCGGGCGAAGAGACTGTGGAGCCCCTACCCGATGCGCTCTTAATCAATGACGACGGAACCGCGATTGAGTCTACGGAAGCCGAGAAGGCTGCGGAAGCTACGCTCCAGTCACTCCAGGAGCTGGCGAAGACGAAGAGATCGAAAAAGGTAGAGGCGACTCTCCACGAGATCGAAGACGAAGTCGAACCGGATAAGGCGAAGCGCTGGGTCGATAGCCTTTCTTCGGAGCTCCTCCAAGAGAAGGCCAAACTAAACGAGCTGCAACGGAATCTTACGAAGCAAATGCGCCAACGTGAACTCGAGTTCAAGACTTCCGAGTTGGCTTTGAAACAGGAATTGAAGCGTAAAGAAGAAGTGATTTCTCAGCGCCAAGCGGCAATCGAAAATAAGAACGATCAGATCGCGCAGCTGAACCTCGCCGTCGAGCGGGCGGCCGCCGGCACGGCCGATAAAGAATCCCAGCAAATTAAGGTGAAGCTCGAACGCGC
>JBBQMV010000067.1:0-10258 GCA_038329315.1 Bdellovibrionia bacterium
GCCGAAGCGCTCGCGGCTTACCAGAGCGGGAAATCGTGGCGACTCACTCGCTCGTTTTGGGCTCCGTGGCTCTCGGCCCTTTCGATTTGCCTCTTCCTCGTCGTTCTCTTCTGGACAATTTGCGGAATGATCGGCGGCATCGGAATCGTCACCGACTACTGGGGTCGCTACGTTTTCGGCACCCTTCAGGGACGAGACGGAACGCAGTCGTTCGATCCATTCCTCTTCTTCCGCGATCTCGGCCGGTTCTATTGGCCGTGGCTGCCGCTTTTTCTCTTTGGCGCCTATTCCGTTATTCGCCGTGGAACCTGGCGTGAACGCGGGGAATTCATCCCACTTTCGGCCGCGATTATCGTCACCGTTATCGTCTCGATGATTAAATTCAAAAGCGGCGCGCACTACTTCCTCCCCGCCTACCCCTTCATGGCGTGGGTCGTGGCGAAACCGATTTCCGATTGGCTCAATTCGCGCGAACTTCCGTTTCTCCGCGGGGCCGCTACGTTCATTTTCGTCGCCTGCCTCGCGATCATCTGCTTCCCGATTTCATTCACGCCCGAAGCCCTTCCGGCGCTCCGGAAATTCAATGCCTTCATCCAGAGCGAAGGCACTGCGAACGACCGAGTTCTCTACGTAAATGGCGGTTTTCCGTACGGAAGTTTCATGGACTATATTCCCGAAGTGAACTTCTACACGGGTCGCCAACTCGACGTGAAGGACTGCGGAGAAGTGAATGCGGCGCTTTCCGCCGACCCGCGTTTAAGATGGGTGATCGTCGCCGGCGAAAATCTCGCGAAGTGCCTTTCCGCAGAGAGTCGCGCGGAGTTTCCGACCGCGTACCGCCACGGGAAAGTCTATCTTCTGTCGAAACAACCGCGCGAATCCGAGGTCGATCTCACGCCGCTCGAACGTGAAGGAAAAGCTGCGACCGACGGGAAACCCGCACCGATCGCGCGCGGAATTTACCAGTAATTCAGCGATTACGGATAGGTCTGGAGAAGCGTCTGCCACTCGGATTCGAGCACATGGCCCGTCGACGAGTTCGACATCACGTCGTCCTCTCGATATTCGTACCGGTAGGTGCATTTCGACTCGTCCCAAATCGTATAGTAATGATCATCGAAGCCGAGCACATGGCCGAACTCGTGAGCAAACGACGTCGTTTTGATATCCGAATAAAAAACGACCTTCTGATCGTCCCAGTTTACCCATGAACGTGCGCCGAGGCCTTCGCCAAAAAAGAGGGAGTAGATCGACGGAGATTGCGGCATCCATTCGATCCGAAGGTGTAAAAGGTCGCTCTTCCACATCGATTCGACGTAACCCGCGAGCTGGGTTTGAGCGTCCGCGAAAGGACCGGCGTAGATCGGAAGGACCAGTTCGTTTCCGGATCTCCGAACGGAATTGTTCTTGTGCATGTCAAAGCGGAGCACGGCATACCGGGAACGCATCTCCAGATAGTAGAGGGCGTTGGCAAGTTTCGCCGGATCAGCGGAATCGAGATCTGCAAGCCAACTCGCGTAGCGAGGCTGGGCATTCATCCAAACCCTGTCTTCCGCAGTAAAGGCCGGCACTTGGCAACCCGGAATTTTCCGGCAAGCTGCGATCGAGGCCGCGATCTTACGAACCGGCACTTCGTCGGCGTGCCCGAGGTAAGCGACGTAACCGGTTACGATCCGATCTTTGTCGTCGAAAAGGATGGCACGCACCTTATTGCTAAGCGTGTACCATTCGCCTTGATTGAGCTTTCCACCCTTCGCGCGGTAACCTTCGATAATCGTGTCCCAGCTCGAAACATCGACGAGCCAATCCGTTTTCGGTACCGCCGGAACCAGGGGTTCGTAGGCTTTGATGGGTCCGATCTGGACTTCCCGAAGGCGTGCCGCTTCTTCTTTCGTCAGTGGCGAGGCGGCATACTGGGCGATCAAATCCGAATTCGCATCGATCGCCTGGGCGATTTCGAGCATCGTCGAGAGGTTTTTCTTTTCGCAAGGACCCGCTCCGGGCCTGTCGGCAAAAGTCTGCACGAGCGGCCCGATGTCTCCGGCTACGGGAGCCCGGAACGCGTGGGTCGGCTCCGGCACGTCGGCAGGACGGCCCTTCCCGCACGCCGATAAAGTCAGGGCAGCGAGCGCGAGCAATGGGGGAGCGAGGCGGGCAATAGACATCACGGCCTTATATCAAAAGAAGACTATTTTAGTCAAGCATTATAAACCCAAACGGCACCTTTAAACCCCCCCTCTTTCACTCCGTTATGGCCGAGGCCGACCGGACGGGTTTAGACTGAGCCCCTATGAAAAAAGACTCGGACATTATCGTCATTGGCGGTGGTGTAATCGGCATGGCGACGGCTTACGAACTCGCGAAAAGCGGCGCCCGCGTAACGATTATCGACAAAGGCGAACCCGGATTCGGATGTTCGTACGGAAACGCCGGCTGGCTCACTCCGTGTTTCTCGATGCCGCTTCCGATGCCGGGCATGCTGCTGAAATCGATCAAGTGGATGACGAATCCTGAGAGCCCACTCTACATTCAACCGCGTCCCTCCTGGCTCCTCATCTCTTGGCTCACGCGCTTTCTTTTCGCGATGAACGAAAAACAAATGGTCCGCTCAGTCACCGCCCTCACCGAAATTTCGAAGATCTCGCTCGATCTCTATTCGAAGCTTTCCGCCGAAACCGGCCACGACATTCGTTTCGAACAAAAGGGTCTCCTCATGGCGACCAACACGAAGGACGGTTTCGATTACGCGAAAACCGAGATGAATCTCGTCGCCGAGCACGGCGTCCCCGGCCGTTCGATGACCGCGGACGAACTCCGCGCGTTCGAGCCCGCGTTGACGGGAAAACTCGAAGGCGGCGTTTACTTTCCCTCTGAAGCCCATGCGGAACCCCTCGAGGTCGTACGCGCCCTCACTGCCGGCGCCGTAAAGTACGGTGCGAAGATCCTTTCCGGTCACGAACTCATCGATTGTCAGGTGACGGACGGAGGGGGTGCAAACCCTGGACGGAGAATCACTTCGATTCGTACGACGAAAGGCGTCCTGACCGCCGACAAATTCGTACTCGCCACCGGATCGTGGTCGACCGGGGTCGGACGAGCGCTTGGCTTGAACATTCCGATCATGGGTGGAAAAGGTTACGCGTTCATCACGAAGCCGCTCGAGCCGAATCCGAAGGTTCCGATGATGCTCGTCGAAAAGAAGGTCGCGATTACGCCGCGAGATGGAACGCTCCGCATGTCCGGCACGCTCGAGCTCGTGAATAACGATTACTCGATCAGCCCACGACGAATCGACGCGATCATCAAGGGCGGCCGTGCATTCATGAACGTACCCGAAGACTTCCAGTACACCGAACTCTGGCGCGGCCTTCGTCCGTGTACGCCCGACGGAGTTCCGATCATCGGCGCGCCGAAAAAATATTCGAACCTCCACATCGTCACCGGCCACCAAATGCTCGGGCTCCAATCGGGGAGCGGCACCGGTCGTCTCGCCGCGGATCTGGTTCTCGGCCGTACGCCGATCGTCGATCCGAATCCGTTCCGCGCGGACCGGTTCTAAACTAAGATTTTCGATTCCGAAGCGGGAGACGGACCGTGAAAATCGCTCCGCCCTCCGGCGCCTGTTCGACGCCGATTTTCCCGGCATGCGCGACTACGATTTCCCGGCAAATATAGAGTCCAAGACCGAATCCCTGGAAGGCTCCCGAAGTGGACGCACGCTCGAATCGTTCGAAAATCCTCGCCTGATCCGCGGGATCAATGCCGATCCCGCGGTCAGAAACGCTCAGATAAGCCTCCCCGGCCCGAGTTTCGAGGCGCACTTCGACTGGCCTTCCGGCACCGAACTTGGCGGCGTTCGAAAGGAAGTTCACCAGGACCTGTTCGAGGCGAGCCGGATCCCAGAGCCCGATCACTTTGTCCTCGAGTTTTAACGTCACCGCGCACCCCGCTCGCTTCAACTCCGGTTCGAACCGGATGACGACCTCCCGCGCGAGCGAGCCGAGATCTAACCATTCACTACGAAGTTTCAACCGCCCAGCCGTGATTCGCGAGACGTCGAGGAGATTATCCACCAGCTTTAAGAGCCGGCCCATTTGCTGACCGGCACCGCCGATCACTTCCACCAAGTCGGCCCGCTGCGAAAAGTCGGCCGGAACGTTTTTCAAAAAAATCTGGGCCATTTCGAGCTGCATTCGGAGCGGGCTGAGCGGCGTCCGCAGTTCATGAGAAGCGACCGAGAGAAAATCTTCCCGCACTTGGATCGTTTTAAGCGCATCCCGATAAAGGGTGGCGCTGTCGAGAGCGACGGCGATTCGTCGGCCGAGCTCCTCGGCGAACTCCAGGTCGCGCGCATCATATCGCCTAGGCCCGCGCGCACTTGCGATCGACATCGCACCGATCACCTTTCCGCGAATCACAAGCGGAACGATCATGAACGAACAAAGTCCGAGCTTACGCACTCCGGCCAGTGTCTGCGGATCCCGAGTGCCGACGATGGGCCATTCTTCGCCTTCGACGCAGAGGGCCTTCTCGGTGACTTCCGAATAAAGGATCGCCTTTCCGGATCGAATCACCCGAGGTAGCCCCTCGGGTGCGGCTGGATCGAGAATCGTGTTTAGCACCCGTTCGACCATTTTCGGATCATCGGGCATCACCTTAAAGGAAACGAGACGCATCCCCCCGCCTTCATCGGTAATTCCGATCGCCGACCAGTCCCCTATTTGGGGCACGATGACTTCGGCGATCGTTCGGATCGTGGTCGCGTAGTCGAGAGATTCGGCGAGTGCTCGGCTCGCATCCACTAGAATTTCGGACCGATGAAAGGCCGCGGCTCGTTCTGCCTCGATCTTTTTTTGAACGGTGATGTCGCGAAAGCTCCAAACGATTCCGGTGACTTTCTCGCCGATCTTCTGGGGTCGGGACGAGCGCATGAAAATCCGGCCGTCTTTGAACTCGAGTAAATCGGAAGTTATCGTAGCGGGATTTGCGTAAACGAACCGGATACGACTCATAAACTGTTCGGGATGCACGAGACCGCTCATCACGTAACGAAGGAGTGCCTGATCGTCACGCGCGGCGATCAGCTCTCCAGGAACTTGCCAGAGTTCGGCGAAACGCCGATTACTCGTCGTAATTTTTCCGGCCTCATCGATGACCAGGATCCCCTCGTCCGTCGCTTCGATCGTGGCCTCAAGGAGCGAAAGTAGGTTCGCTTGCCGCTCGCGCGAGGCTCGCTGCTCCGTGATGTCGAAAATCATTGCGCAGGCGCCGACGAATTCGCCGGTGGGGCCTCGTATCGCCGCGACATTTACTAGCCCCCAAACCGCCGTTCCGTCAGGTCGAAGGTAGCGCTTTTCAAAAACAAGGGAGGAGCGGCCATTCCCAAACATCTCTAAAAAGGCGTTCTGACTGGGTTGGATATCATCCGGGAAAGTAATTTCGGAGAAATGGAGGCCACGCAGTTCGCTCTCGGATCTCCCCACGAACCTTTCGAAAGCGGGATTCACCCTGATGAATCGTCCTTCGATACCGATGAAAGACGTCGCCATCGGTGAATACTCGTAGACTGCGCGATTGGCCACGATATCGGCGATGTCGGTGTCCATGGCATGGCGGACTTCTTCAGGTGGCGACATGTTCGGATCTCGCTTATCCGGCGGCTCGACAGTACTTAGCCACCAAAGCCGAAAGGTTTTCGACGCTAATCGGTTTTTGGACGAACCCGACGACGTTCATTACAGCGACTTTCGTCGTGAGCTCACTATCACCCGATAGTACGATGATCGGGACTTCCGCCGCGCCGGGAATTGCGCGAATTTTTTCCCGAAATTCGGCGCCGCCCATATTCGGCATCATGAGATCGAGCAGGATGAGGCAGGGTTTGAATCGTCCGCTCGCGAGAGTACGAAGGGCACGTTCGGCGCTGTTTTCCGCCTGAACGGCATAACCGAGTTTTTCCAACACGAAAGTAGTCATCCTCAGAATATCTTCATCATCGTCGACGACGAAGACGGTAGGGGTGCGCGTTTTTTCGAGGGAATCTGGCATTCCCTTAACGCTACGGCGGAACCCTCCCGAAAGTCCAACCCGGCGCTGAAATGATGCACTAACCAGGCGTCATTATTTTCGCGCTCGATTCTGGGGGGGGCCTATCGGTACACTTGAGAGAGATAAAGGAGCTTTCATGCTCAATCGTTCCGCTTGGTTTCTTACCCCCCTTTCCTTGTTGCTCGCCCTCCCTGCCGGAAAGGCACAGGCGAAGGACTGCGGCGATCCGAAAGCGATTTCGCAGTACGATGCGCTGATGAATCCAGAGAAGGGCACCCCCTCCACCGACAAGGTGAGAGCCCGACTCGCATTCTTAAAATACATCGATCAAAAACATTCGAATGACGGCGGCGCAGACGTTCTCTATTTCGTTCTTCCCGTAAAAACAAAAACCGAGGAGCCCGAGATTGTAACGGTTCCCCTACCGCGTGATGCGGACCACTACGGCATCGATCAAAACAAATTAGACATTCTGGAAAAATATCCGGAAGTGCAGGTCTTCAATAAATCCGGCAATCCCGCGCCCTACTTTCTTCCGTACACGGAACAGGGACTGAAGGGCGCCATCCCGGAATACGACTTTCGATCAGCTCGTCAGAACAATCGCCAAGCAAGCGGAAGTTGTTCGATCGTCAGCTTTAAAAAGGGCCAAATTTACAGCATCGTCGGAAACAACATCGCTACTTGGGGCGACAAAGTCGCGGACACTCAGCGGAATGCCATCGGCAGCTCGACCGGCAAGATGGCCGTCGAGGATGCGACGCTCTACTTGGAAGCCGTCGGCAAACTGAAGGACAAGTTCAAGGGAATTAAAATTCCCGGCCGTAACCTCGCAATCGCGAACGCCGACCCTTACGGTTCGAAAATCGACAACCGTTTGGAAAAAATCCTGAAGGAAGCAAATGGCCGCCCGATTAATTTCCGAGACGATGGGGTTCCATTCATCCAAAAGACCGTCGGCGCGAAATAATCTTTCCGAGACCCGAAAACAAAAGCGGCGCCGGGATCACTCCCGAGCGCCGTTTTCATTTTCCGCCTTACGCGGAACTAGCTCACTGCGAGTAGGCTGTCCTGGCTAAAAATCCGTATCGCCGTCGTCGAACTCACGCTTGATGCTATCGATGACTTGCTCATCCGCATCGTCTTCGACTGGGATATCATCGACGCTGTCGTCGAGTTCGAGATCGTAGATCACCTTCGAGAACGCAGTCTCGTCGGCGAGATCTTGCTTGATCGCTTCGATGTACTTGTCTGGATATTTCGAAACCAGTTCTTCGATGTACTGGTTCAGTTTCTTCTCGCGAAGGATGAGTTCCTTACGCTTAATTTTTTTCCAGTTCTTGATGTAGTGAAGGCGGCAGTAGCCGGCCGTCGAATGAGAACTGTCGCACGCGACTTCGCGGCACATGTTTTCGTAATTTTTCGGCGCGGCGGCTTTTTTAACCTTCGCGACTTTCTGGGGCTTCGTGAGTGGCTTCGCAGGAGCGACCGGGGCCGGCACGGCTCCGGCTTTCACCTTGAGCTCGACACCTTTTTTAACTGCGGGTTGGGCCATTGTCGTTGCTCCTGCCTTCTTAGCGGCAGTTAGCTTAACGTCTTTTTTCGGGTCCGACTTGAGCGATGCTTTCGTGGCTGCCACTTTCGGAGCCGCACCTTTTTTCGGTGAAGCAGCGATTGGCGCGACTTTTTTCGGTGCCACTTTCTTCGCTACAGGCTTTGCGGCCATTTTTGCTTTTTTCGGAGGAGGAGCTTTTTTCGACATAGTCGTGCGCTTTCGGTCAAAGTCTTGCGGGATTGATCACTTAGCTATAACTTAGCGGTGTGCCACGCCCTACTAAACGCGTCAAGAGTTTCGGCGCGATCGACCTGCACTTCCACGGTGCGTTCGGAATCGATTTGATGACGGCGAAAGCCGCCGATCTCGATTCGCTTTCCGCACAGCTCGCCGAAAAAGGCGTTGCCGGATTTTCAGCGACCACACTCTCGGCATCGGAGGCCGACTTGGCGAAAACCGTGACTCGACTCGGTGCATGGATTCGCTCGAACTCCGCACCCGGTGCGAAACCACTCGGCATTCACCTCGAAGGTCCATTTCTGAACGCCGCCGCCGCCGGCGCTCACCCGCCCGGAATCCTTCGGAAACTCCGAATGAGCGAGCTTGAAAAGCTTTGGGAGCTTTCCAAAGAGACGCTCCACATTCTCACCATCGCGCCGGAGACCCTCGACGACGCCACCCGCGCCGAACTTGGGCGCTGGGCGAAGAAACGCCAAGTCCGACTGGCGATCGGTCACACCCGCTGCACCATGGCCGAGGCCGAGGCCGCGTTTGCCGACGGATTTACGGGCGTGACCCACGCTTGGAACGCGCTGAGTTATCACCACCGCGAACCGGGCGTGCTCGGCGCCGCACTCGGTCGAAAAACGACCACCATCGAACTCATTCTGGACGAGGTCCACGTTCACGCGGCCTTCATCGACTGGACGCTCGCGCTCCACCCGAAGGGGACGTTTTTCGTGAGCGACGCGGCTCCTTCGGCTTGTACCGACGGCACCCATTATCACCGCTTCGGCGATCTCGAATGCCGGTTCCAAGACCGAGCGAGTCGCCTCCCCGATGGCCGCCTCGCCGGAGGCGGCTTCCTGCTTCCCGACTCCTTCGGCCAGTGGATCGCCGCCGCTTCCACACGAAAACACATCCGTCCCGAGGTCCTCCTCCGCGAGCACCTCGCGCGCATCCACCGTATCCCGCTCGAAGCGATCTTCATGAAGAAGGGCGCCGCAGACCGACTTCTCAAGCGCTTCCCGGTGACCTGGGAACTCCGCACGGGCGGCCAGGGAAAAGTCGTGGAAATCACCGTCGTTACCGCCGGAAAAAAGAAGCGGTAAAAGTCCTCTCGCAGTGTTAATCCTTTCGCCTACTCATGAAAATTTACCTCAGCGAAATTAAAGAAACCGACCGCGAATATACCGCGAACGAGAGTAGTCCTTGGGTCGCGACGTCGATTGCGGAGCTCGACGAATCGACCGCCTCCGTAGCGGGCTCGAACGAGAATCTGCGTCCGGCGGGATTGAAGACCGTCGCGCCCACGCGCCCGACTGCGGTTCGCTTTAATCTCCGCCGCGTCGACGAAGTCATCGTCGTTTCGGGCGACGTCGAAACGACCGTGCAGCTTCTCTGCTCGCGTTGCGCAGCTCCGTTCCTCCTGCCGGTGAACGAGCACTTCACAGCTTTGTACTGCAAAGACAAAGAGATGGCCGGCATCGCCTACCTCGACGAAAAAGCCACGCCGCGCGGCCAGAATAAGGGTTACGCACGCCACGCCCACGACGAGGGCGGAGCGCCTGGAAATGAAAGCGCGGACGATCTCGAGATCACCTACATCGCCGAAGAGTACCTCGATCTCGCACTCGTGCTCTCCGAACAAGTCCGCCTTCGTATTCCGTTTCAGCCGCTCCATAGCGAAGACTGCAAAGGAATCTGCGCGAACTGTGGAGCCGACCTGAACGTGGGCCGCTGCGCGTGCTCGAAGATCGTGAAGGAAAGTCCGTTCGCCGCGCTGAAGAATCTAAAGGCTTCTCCGCGCATCCGCGAGTAGTTTTGGCGATCCTAAAAGCAAAGAATTTCGTTTCCTTCGTCACGTCTAAAACCTTGGTAAAATAAACAAACCTGGTAAATCCAACGGAACCTAGTCCGCCAAAAGTTTCCAAACTCGACCTTTTTGGAGTTTCAAATGAAAAATAGATCGAACATCCTTCCGATCCTCTTTCTCTGTTTTCTCTGCATTTCTACGGCGCAGGCGGGAGATGTTTGTCAGAACTATTTCCTATCTCGCGGAGACTTGGGTGCCGCCGCCCGTTGCGTGGACAACCCTGAGACCAATCTACCTCTCCCGGGAGTGCTCGACAAAGAAAGCGATGCTTATTTTTATGTGACGAATCCTGTGGTTTCCCTCCGCCGGTCACTAGTGCAGATATCTGGAAACTATCACCGCGAACTCTTCTGCGAGGACGGAATTTTTAAATCTTACAATGTCTATCGTATGATCTGCGACTTTGGCTATCAAGTGTCGACGACGATCGAAGGGGCTGATGGATCCCCGAAGACTCAAACAGTTCGGGTCAAAGTTCCCGAGGTGAACGGCTATGGCCCGTTTAGGGAGGGGTGGGTATATAGTGGTCGAGCGGCTTCCGGGAGAACCCATTGGCTCTA
>JBBQMV010000068.1:0-10077 GCA_038329315.1 Bdellovibrionia bacterium
TCGCCGCGCTGACCGGAGTCATCCTCTGGATCTCGAGTGTCGGTGCAGGGTTCGCAGAAAATTTCGTCGTCTACATTCGCGCGAAAGAAATCATCGGCGGCCACCGGGTGTTAAAGCGCATTTTCGGAACGGTCCGCGCCCACCAGATTGGTGAGGCGGTCGTACGGAATACGACCGGCGTCGCGAGTTCCGTCTTTCTGGGGTTCCTCCTCGCGGGAACGCCGATTTTAGCGGATTTTTTCGGACTTCCCCTGGGGGTGATGCACGTCACGCTGACGACCGGCACTCTCGCGTTCTCGTATCTCGCGCTCGGCCATTCGAACGGAATGACCCTCTCGATCCTGACCGTGCTCCTCATTGGTGGGCTGAACTTCGGCGTCAGCTTTTTCCTGGCCATCATGACCGCGCTTCGCGCTCGAAATGCGAACTTAAAGCGAGCCGCGGTTCTCTTCCGGACGAGCCGAAAGGCGTTCTTCTCCCGTCCGTGGCTCTTTTTCTTTCCGCCTAAGGACCCGATATGAGAGAAGGCGCGCATGGCACGGCTTAAAATTCTCCACCGCGATAAGGACTTAATCGTCATCCACAAGCCAAGCGGGATGAAGACCTATAACGACGAGAAAGGGGAGACCGGACTCTCCGCCTACGACGTCTTAAAAAAGCAGTTTGCCGAGGCGAAGCTCCACCCGGTCCATCGGCTCGATCGTGGGACCGACGGCCTTCTCATCTTCGCGCTCAAGCCCGACGTCGCGAATCTTCTCCAGAAGATGTTCCGCGAAGAGAAAGTGAAGAAGACCTACTGGGCGCTCGTTTGGGGCGATCCGCCGGTTCGCGCCGAATGGAAGAAGCCCCTCTCCGAAAAGGCGGGCGGGACTACCCAGCGCGCGCTCACGAAGTTTCGGACGCGCGGTCGTTTCGAAACCGATTCTGGCGAAGAAGGGGTGCCGGGGAAAAAGTTTTCGTGGATTGAGTGCTCACCCCAGACCGGGCGTTACCACCAGATCCGTCGGCATGCGGCCGAAGCGGGCTACCCTCTCGTCGGTGATCCGGAGTACGGGACCGAAGACCAACGCGAAGCTTCGAAATATTTCGGTATGAAACGGATCGCACTCTCGTCGATCCGACTGGAGTTCATGCACCCGACGCTTCGGAAGCCGGTTCTCATCGAGACCTATCCGGAAACCACGTTCGGAAAAATCCTCAGAGCACTGGAATCCAGCGTTTAAGCATGGCGTTGAACTGATCGAGTTTGATCGGTTTCGAGAGGTGTTCGTCGGCGCCGGCCTTCAGGCTCTTCTCCCGGTCTTCTGCGAACGTGTTTGCGGAAAGCATAACGATTGGTCGGTGCGCGAGGGTTCCGGCTCGCTCGAGGCGCCGAATCTCCTGAGTGGCGTCGAGGCCGTCGACTTCGGGCATCTGCATATCCATCACTACGAGGGCGAACGGCTCCTCACGGAGTTTCGTGAGTGCCTCCATCGCCGAAAAAACATGGACCGCGCGAAGGTCCGGTCGATATTTCATATAGGCCGCGAGGAGGCGGTGGTTGTCCTCGTCGTCGTCGACGATTAGAATCGCCTGCGGGTTCGGAGAAACTTCGGGCAGCGAGTTTCCCGTGAGGCTTCGGGCGCTGAGTTCGGTCGACGACTCCGCGTAGTGAGCCTTTCGGCTTGCGAGAATTTTTAGCGGGATCGTAAACTCGAAGATCGATCCTTTTCCGAGCTCACTCCTCACCGAAATTTTTCCGCCGAGAAGTTCGACGATGTGACGAGAAATCGTAAGCCCGAGCCCCGTTCCGCCGTAGCGCCGCGTGATCGAGGCGTCCGCCTGGGCGAATTCGGAGAAAATTGTTTCCTGCTGTTCGGCGGTCATCCCGATCCCACTATCCGAGACCTCAAACTGGAAGCGTTGCGATTCGGGTGGGTCGCCTGGGACCGAAGTCACTCGGACTTCGATCGCACCTTCGGCAGTGAATTTAATGGCGTTTCCGATGAAGTTGAGTAGCGCTTGGCGGATCCGGATCGAGTCGCCGGAAAGGCGATAGTCGTCGGCCGGAGCGACGATGTTGAAGCGAAGCCCTTTCGCTTCGGCGTCGAATCGCATGAGACTCTCGATGTCGTAGAGGAGCTCGTAGAGATCGAACTCGTGACTCTCGATAAAAAGCTTTCCGGCTTCGATCCGGGAGAAATCGAGGATTTCGTTTAGAATCCGAAGGAGCGTTTGGCCCGAACGTTGGAGCACGCGGAGTTGTCGAACTTGTTCGGAGTTAAGCGGCGAGAGCAGGAGGACGTCGGTGAATCCGAGCATCGCGTTCAGCGGGGTGCGAATTTCGTGACTCATCACCGAGAGGAAGCGCGACTTCGTTTCGGTCGCAAGCTCGGCGCGGTCTTTCGCGGCGCGAACTTCGGAAAATGAGAGTTGGAGGCGCTGGTAAAGAAGGTTCAGCTGGTGGGCGATTCGCGCGATTTCGCGGGGTCCTTCGGGATCGAGTCGGAGGTAGTCCTTGCCCATTTCTGCTTCGGAGAAACGTTCTTGGTTTTGGCTGATGTTCTCGAGAATTTTACCGATGTTATCGATGACGAAGCTTGCGAGTACTTGACGGAAGAAGAGTGACGTAAAGAGCATGCCAGCCACCAAGAGAGTCATGATGGCGATTAACCAGTAAAGAGATGCGTACGCTTCGGATTTTTCCTGATAGGCAATGACGCAAAATCCGGTCTCTTGGAGTGCGTGGCCCTGATAGAGATATGACTTTCCGTCCGAACCGATGACTTGTTGGGTGGCCTCTTGGCACCGAAAGGTCGGGGATTTCGGTGGGGCGGTTTCGTAATCCGGCCGCGTTTCTGCATTCGGATCGAATGTGAAGCCGAGCATCGGAACGTCCCGCCCGAGGAACGGCGCCATGGGTTTTCCCGCTGCATCGATGAGAAAAACTCCGCCCGTCTTTCCGATCGGCTGAGCGGTTAGGAGTTTGGAGACTCGACCGGCGGTGAGATCGACTCCGGCGACACCAATGACTTCCCCGGTTTTCGGGTCTCGTACGGCTGAGGTGAAGTAGATCATCACGCGTTTAAAATAAGACGCGTCGTAATAAAACGGAGTGCGGAAGATGCCGTCGGTTCGGAGTGCCCCTTTAAACCAGATTTCTTCCGCAGTCGGAGGTCCTGGATCCTCGTAAGTAATTTCGCGAAACGTAGACGGTGAGTTGAAGTCGGGAGTCGCGTAAAAGCTGATATCTCGCGAGACCGAATAGGCGAGTTTCGCCTTTTTATAAACGTGCTGGGCCACCGAGTCCGAATACGCGAAGTAGAGGTCGTAGAGGGCCGGATCTTGCGGCAAGAGGAGATCGGCTTGGGCCTTGATCCACGCGACTTGATCCGGGATCGGGCGCTTGAGTACGATCGGAATTCCGAGGACGAGCGAACGGACGGCATCATGGGCTTCCGTGAAAGTCGAGCCGACGCGGTCGCCAGATAGTACGAGTTGCTGACCGAGGCGAAGGTCGAGGTTCTCACGCTTACCTTGGATCAGGCTACCCAGGATGATGAACGTGACCACCGTGCCGATGATCAAAATCACCAGGTTCGTGATTGAGAACGCTTGGCGGAGGGAGAACCCCCGTTTAAAAATGAGAGAACTTTTTTCCATGGAACCTTTGGGATACTCTCTTAACACGCATAACGGGGTTGCATAGTCTTATGCGGGAGAGAATTACCAATGCGGCAGGACGGGGCGACACGGTCAGAAAAGCAGCTCGCGCTCGCGGCCGCCGTCGTTGCCGGTGCGTGCTGGGGGGTGAGTTTTCTCGCCCCACGCGCACTTTCGGAAACCTCTGCGACGACGATTTCGCTCTTCAGGTTTCTTTTTTTCGCGCTTTCGTCCTTCATCGCGCTGGGGGTCCGGCGCGAGTATCGCCCCCGCATGACTTTTCGAACCGGCGGGATTGCGCTCGGACTCTCTTTAGCGGGGTTTAGTCTTTACTACGCCCTTCTCGCGTTCGGTGTGAAGGGCGTCGGTATCACTTTCGCGACCGCGATCATCGCCCTTCTGCCGCTCACGATTTTACTCGCCTCGACGCCCTTCCGCGATTGGAAGCGGCTCGGAGGGCCGATCCTACTGATCGCCGCGGGCGCAGTCCTCATCCCACTCGAACTTTTCGGTCCGGCCTACCGCGCGTTCCTCGAGCGGACTCCGCTTGAACGGGTGCTCGGGCTCGGGGCGACCCTTTCGTCGGTTGTGCTCTGGACGACCTTCGCGGTGTTGAACGCCCGATTCCTCAAACGAAATTCGGAGTGGAACCCACTCGACTGGGCGGGGGTTCTCGGAATCGCGGCGGGCGTGACGGCGCTACTTCTTTTCGTCGCCGTCGAACGGACGGCGGCGCCCGAGGAGTTCCTGCGGGCGGCGATGGATCCGCGGGTGCTTCTCTGGACCGGATTTATGGGAATCGCGGGTGCGTGGTTCGCGATCGCGCTCTGGAATTTCGCGTCCCGAGTTTTGCCCGCGGGAACGCTCGGAATGCTGCTGGTCTTCGAGGCCGTCTTCGGACTCGCCTTCGGCTTTCTTTATGATCACCGCTGGCCGACTCCCCGCGAGGGCGTGGCCGCGAGCTGTCTCATCCTCGGCGCCCTCATCGGTATCCAGCTGCTCTCTACGCCGAGCGGTAAATCGAATAGTGTTCGGAGTGGACAGGCTTCGTAACCGAAGCGAGCCAAGGATGTCCGCGCTCGATCGCGTCGCGGATTCCGCGTCCACGGCCGACGACGACGAGCGGTTTTCCGCGCGCGTGGATTTGGAGGGCGAGGAGAACGCGTTCGATCTCTTCCCGGATTCCGAAATCGTAGATGAAATAGAGTTCAGAGGCGGGAATCGCGACGGTCGCGAGGTCGGCTTGAATGAGCGTTTCGGGGTCGAGTCCGAGGCTTGTGTAGACTCGGCGTCCTTCCTTTACGCGTTCGGGGACGAGTTCGATCCCTGTGAAGTGGGCGCGGGGACGGAGCTGTGCAAGCACGATTCCGAGCCGGCCGTACGCGGCGCCGAGATCGGTCCAACTCTCGATTCGACTCTCCGGATCGACCTCGCGAACGATCCGGGAAAGTTCGTCGTAGGGTGTTTGGAAGATTTGGGGAGAGAGCTGATTCCAGGTCTGGCTAGCCGAACCCCCGTCGCGGGCGAGGCGAGTCGCGATTTCCTTCTCGACGGATTCGATTGCGAAACCGAGTTCGCGGTCGCGAATTTCCGAGCGAAATTTTTCTTCGGCGTAATAAGGCATCGTCTCACTATTTAAACCGAATTTGGAGGCGGAGAAAGCCCTGGGCTGCGGAATTATGAAGTAGAACTTCCGGTTTGGAATTAGCCGACGCCGGGAGCGAGGTCTTCTTCGGTGATCGGGTTTAAAAGAATGCAGTCGTAGCTCGACGTTTCGAGGCCGTCCGGGAGAAATCCGTCTTCGCTCTTATCGATTTCTTGCTGGATACGATCCATGTTTCCGACATAACCATCCGCTTCGAAATACTGCGATTCGTCCTTTGGTTCATGAAGAACTAGGATATCGGACCCATTCGAATAAACGGCTGCTGTCTTTTTTTGATTCGTCCGTTCTTGGAGGAACCGCGGCAGTTCGCTAAACGAAACGGATTTCACGAAAGCCGTTTCTCCGCCGTTATTTTTCGCGACCGCTTTGCAGCGAATGTCGGCTTCGCGATAACCGGAGGCCTTTTCTTTCGGTAGAGTTTGGACGTTACAGATCCGCTTTTCGCGAATGCCGGTGCCGCGTTCGGATTTTACGCCCTTTCGCATGGCGCATGCGAACTGCGGGTGAGGGAGTTTGTCTTTTGCGGCAGCGCCGAAACCGCTGATGAGTGCAATGGTGACGATGGAGAAGAAGATGCGGGCTTGGCCGTGCGAAAAGTTCGATTTCATGGGGGCTCCGTTAGGGGAATCTCGGGCAAAGTTCTGAGCTTAAGAGAGCACGGAGCATGCCGGCCCGAGCACGCACGGAAGGGCACGCCGCGCGGGCGAAGGGTGAACGAGATAAACAGGTGTCTAAAGTTTAGGCGCGCCTTGAATTCGCGAGTCGGAGGGCTTTCACAGAAATGAACTTTCCGTCCTCCCAGGAGAGTTCGATCGCTTCGCATTTATCGATCGGATTTCCGAGGGCGCGAGCGAGTTCTGGTAAGCACGCCAGTGCGCTCCATTCGACCACGCCACCATGACTCACGACGAGTAGGCGCCCGCCGTCCGGAATTTTTTCGAGTTCGTTCTCGAAAAGCTCGCGGAGCTTTCGCATGTACTTTTCGGCCAACGGAGTTTGCGAAATCGCCGAAAAAAGAGCGGAAAAGCCAGCGTCATAAGGAACGAAGTCGTTGAGCTCTTCCGGAATGTCCCTCAGAACCGGCACGGTTTCATCGATCGCGAAACCCATAGCGACGGCCGTCTCGATCGCCCGCTTCTTCGGGCTTGTCACCACGCGGGCGAACCGCGGACCGTTCCCGCCGACTCGACGGGCCGTTTCGACGCCCTCCGAATTCAGGTGCGGGGAGGGTTTCATTCGAGTGGCATGGCGGCGGTGCTCGATGGTTTTCATGGATGAGGCTGAGTCTAGCGGGTTTCGAATCCGGGAAAAAGGTCTAGAATAACGGGGTGTTTTGGCATGATGCAACTGAATCAATTAATTCGTTAATGATTCAATTTCAATGGGTTATCTGTATTGTTAAGAAAAGCATGTATTTAAGTGGTGCGATGCGTTAAGCAGGCGGATAATGGAAGAATGAGGGAGGCGCCCAAATGGGCTTACCGAATTCTGTCCTGATCTCTAAAGACGGACGATCGACGGGGGTACCTTGCGGGGCCCGCGCCCCCTGGATAGCTCTTTCCCTTATTTTCTTCGCTCTCGCTGGCTGCGAAGCGACTCCCAAAGCGACGACCGACATTACTAACGCTTTCGATCCGAACCTTCCCGTCGTCACGGTCGTGCCGACGCCGGAACCTTCCGTCGGATGTTACGCCGATCGCTACACCCAGCCCGCGGCCGACGTCACGAAAAAGGTCGATCTCCTCATCATGACGGACACTTCGGGCTCGCTCAATGACGAACGCCTGAAAGTTTCGAACGGTCTTCAAGCCTTCATCCGCGCGCTTCCATCCGACGTCGACTTCCGAGTCGCGACGATGCTGGCGCATAGCGGAGCCTCGTCGTGGGCCGGACGTATTTACTCGAAGTATCGCACGGGAGCGGCGAAAGTGCTTCGCTCGGACCAGCTGACGAGTGCGCAGATCCAATCCGGAATCCAAGACGATCTGATGCATACGGTGAGTGACCACGCGTCGGACGGTGGCGAAATCGGAACTTACTCGATGACTCGTGCGATGGACGATGATCGACTGGCCGAGAGTCGTGGTTTCGGCTTCTTTCGCGACGACGCTGCCCTCGTCATCATCTTCGTCTCCGACGAGAACGATATCTGCGCCACATTTCCGGCGGGATATACTCAAGTTCCGGACCCCCAAGGCTTAGAGGCGAGTGCGAAGATTCACTACTGTACGCGAACCGCTCCTGCCCACACTTCAGGCGGCGTCGTAATTTCTCCGTCCTATACGGAAACGATCACCGCGGGTTCCGTGGTGAAGAAACTTCAAGATCTCCAGGGCGGGCGCCCGCTGGTCGTCTCGGCCATCGCCTACACCGATAAGGTGAATTACCCGCACGACGGCGAGAATGAATACGGTTACGGATGGCTCGACATGGTCGAGCTCGCGAACGGCGTGAAAGTCGAAATGACGGACGCGAGTTACGATTCTGGTTTGAGCCGAATCGGCGCGCTAACGACCGTAAAACTCTCGCTCAATAAAGAATTCGCGCTGACCCACCGGGGGATCGACACGACCTCAATCGCCGCGAAGGTCGACGGTAATCCGGTGACCTTCACCTACATTCCGGAGTTGAACCAAGTTTCGCTCGATTCGCTCGGGTCGGCTCAGTCGACCATCGATCTGAGTTACTGTGAACCGCGGCCGGCGCCATCGCCGTCTCCGTCAGTCACACCAAGCCCGACGCCGACCGGCGTGCCGGGAGTCGACTCACTCTGTTCGAGTGGTGCGTTCGTACCGAAGTCGAGCCTCGTCGCCGGGATCACCATCGACCCGGCAGAAGGTTCCGTGAGCGCGATCCGCAGCGGACTGTCGGCCATCGGAATTCCGACCCTCCAATACACGGATGCCGAAATCGCCGCGGGTAAGCCGATGGTCGATGGCGTGACGGTGCTGATTCTTTCGCGCAAAGTCGTCATCTCCGGCGTGAATGCGGCGTACATCACCGGTATTCGCCGCTACATCGCCGCGGGCGGAAGCCTTTTCGCCGAGTACGACGGAGCCGCACTCCTCTTCGACCAATTCGACGGTCTAAACGTTTCGTTTACGGGCCACTTCACGCCATCCGTCGGGCTCTTCTCTGGGAATGCGGCGGGTGGGGGACTCTTGCTCCCGATTTCGTTCTCGGCGGCTTTCGTCGTCGATACGTCTCACCCGATGATGCTCGGAGTTCCGACTACGCTTTCGACCGGACTTCGAGCGGCCTTCGCTTTGAGCGGTTATCCGACTGCCTGGCTTTCGACGGTCGCGACTTTTTCGGCAAGTGGTTCGACTGGGAATATCCCGGCCGGTACTTTTCCGGCGATTCTCGCCGGACGCTGTGGTCAGGGTCGCGTCGCCATTCTTCCGATGAACCACCTCTCGGTGATTTCAAACGCGGGAATTACGACGCTCGTCCAAAACGCGATGACTTGGTTAATCGGTCACTAAGGGCGCGGTTCGCAGCGTAATAGAGCCCAATCCAAAGAAGTGCGTTCAAGCCGAAGTCGCGCAGATCTTCGCGCTCATGCCCGTGGCGGGAGATCGTTCCGCACGCGGGACCGGCGCTGATTCCGAACTCGACGGTGACCGGAAAGACGTTATAGACTCGGTCCGCGCTTCCGGCGGGCGTGAAGGTTCCCGAGAAAGCCGGCGTCGTGGCGTCGATTCGGACGACGCCGCGCGAGCCCGCGCCACCGATACTGCCATGAAGACCGTCGTCGCCGCCGGCACCAAACGAAACGACGAGCGCTCCGCCGCCCGAAACGCGCGCTGCCGACTGGATCCAAATCGATCCGCCGGAACCGCCGCCGCCTGAAGCGCCATAGTCGCTCGATCCGATACTTCCGTTACCGCCCGCGCCGCCGTTCGCGGTAATCGTTCCGGAAAGGGTGACGTCACTCGATGCTGAGAGATTGAATGCACCACCCGCGCCTCCGCCGCCCGCTCCGTTTGTTCCGTTGAGCGCGTCTAAAATTCGAGTACCACCGCCTCCGCCGCCTCCGCCGCCCGTATATCCGGAATCGAATCCGTCGGCGACCTGGAGAAAGGAAGAAGGACAAGTGACGGCGCTCGCCGGATAGTTCTGTCCGCCCGTCGAACCTGGCCCATGGCATCCACCGCCGCCTTCGTGTTGGCCGGAGAGTCCCGGATCATTGGGGCCGGCGCCCCCTCCGCGCGAATTTCCCGTCGCGGGTTCGCCATTCGCCGGTTCGACTGGCGAGAGGGGTTGCTTGCCGCCGACTCCACCGTTCCCGCCGCCGGCTCCCGCGAGTCCGCCCGCGCCGGGCGCGCCCGCGGTCGAAATTCCGCCGGCCGCGCCGTCGAGGTGAACGATTCCCGCGACCGCCGCCGTTCCTGCGACTCGAATGACGAGTGGAGAGCTACCCGTCGCGACGAGCGTATGGCCGGCGGAAAGTGTGAAGGAGGTGAATTCGTAAAGAGACTTCACGGACGTATCGATCGTGATCGTCGCGCCGACGACGGAGATTCCGGCTTGGGTCGGCCCGTCCGCGAATGCGCCGTCGCGGCCGTCTCCGAAATCGAGTCGGCGTCCCGCTTCGGCGTTCGCGAAATAGTCGACGACGTCTGCCTGAGCTGGAATTACGGCAAACGGGAGCAGAGCCGAGATCGCTAGAAAAAGAAAAGCGGATTTCCCCGCTAGCGGCGAAGCGTCGCGTTGGCTTTCGTCCGAATTCCGAACTTCATACTTCGGGCGCCCGAAGTGCGGCGCAT
>JBBQMV010000069.1:0-10077 GCA_038329315.1 Bdellovibrionia bacterium
GAGCGAGGTGATGAGCGACTGTTCGAGGTTCACAACCTCCGCCCGAACGCGAGTCAGCCGGTCATTCAGCGAAGAGACGTTCTTTTTCGGCACGTTTGCGGAAGCCGCGTAAGTGGCGAAGAACCCGATAAGGAGGCAGAACGGACTAAGCTTCATCGAACCGCGCGCTCCGATCGCGGGGAAAGAAAGAACGCGACCAATCCGACGGCCAAACCGAGACCGAGTAAAAGGGGCGCCGAAACGAGCGGCGCCGTCGTACCGAGTCCGGAGAAAAATGGCGAAAGCGTCACCATCTTCGTCGCAAACCACGGACTGAGTTTCATAAAGCAAAGCCCTGCGGCGAGCCCCGCACCCGACGAAAGCAGAATCGGGTTCAGACGAGCCGGAAACCGCGCCTGCCAAGGACTCCCACCCATTTGGGAAACGATGCCTTCGGCTTCGGCGAAGATTCCGGAGTTCAGACGACCGAGCAGAATGAGAACCGCGAGCATCGCGAGTGTGATGGCCGAGAAGAGTACCCGAGAGAGCCACGCGATCGCCGAAAGATTCTCGACGATCGGTTGGAATCGACGCGCAGAAAAAGAAACAGACTCGACGCCCGGAATGGTCCGGAGGCGCTCGACGACTTTCTCGCCGATCGGTCCGCGTAGAGAGAAGTGCCGCGGAGTAACCCAGTCTTTCTCGTTACCGAGGGCCGCGACTTCTTTTGCTAGATCCGGTTGGTTCTGCTGAACGGCATTCAGGAAGGCGTCGGCATCGATGTATTCGACCGCGACCGCGCTCGAACCGAGCGAGAGACGAATTTGATCTCGGACCGTATCGAGGCTCGCGGGTTCCGAAGCTGGATCGAGAAATACGCTCGCGATTTGGTCGCCCTCGAGCCCCTTTCGAAGTTCCGGAAGCGCCGTGGCGAGCGAGGCGAAGAATCCTGCGAGAAGGAAGAGAACGCCGAGGGTGGCGAAAGAAAGAATTTGGCTGAGGGGTTGGAGCCGCCACGGACGAAGTGCAAGTTTTAGAGCGAACACAGCGCCTCCTCGATCATAATTTTTCCGTGGCTAAGGATCGCGCAGCGCTTACGGAGTTTTCTCACGATTTCACGATCGTGCGTCGCGAGGACGATCGTCGTTCCGGAGAGATTCGCCCGGTGGAGTAGGTCCATCACGTTCCAAGTATTTTGAAAATCTTGGGCGCCCGTCGGCTCGTCCGCGATCAGTAATTCCGGGCTCCGCGCGAGTGCGCGGGCGATGGCGACGCGCTGGGCTTCCCCACCGGAGAGGCGCGAGGCGAGCGTGTCTCGAAGGTTCATCAACTGGAGACGGTCGAGGAGTTCGTAAATTTTAGAACGAACATCCGCCCGAGCAACCCGCGACCCGGCGAGAGAAACTCCGAGCGCGACGTTTTCGAAAACTGTGAAGTCCGGAATAAGACGGACGTTTTGGGGAACGTAACCGATCGAACGACGGATCGCTTGGAGCGTCGAGCCATTCGCACGTTCGAGATCGTAACCGAAGAGATTGAGCCTTCCTGAAAAGGTTTCTTCTTCCGTCGCGAGTAAGCGCAGAAGCGTGGACTTGCCCGCTCCGGTTCCCCCGAGGACGTAAAGGAAGTCGCCTTTCTTCATATCTAACGAAATGTGATCGAGAACGCGTTTTCGTTCCGAGTAACCTTTGGATAGCGACTGCAGTTGAATCATCCTGATTCTCCGTATTCTTCCTGGGCAAAAGTTTATCACGAGTCGCGACAGGACCAACCGTCAATCATTTGACGAGCCCGAGAGCGACTTTAAAGTGATAGAGTCTTTCCTATGCGCCGAGCCCTGGCCCTCGCCCTCGCTTACCTGAGCTGGAATGCCGCTTTTCGTCTGATCGTCCTTTCGGTGATGACCTATTTCATGGCGCGTTCGGGATCGACGTTCGGTGAAATTTCCGAAACTTCGAACACGAATCTGATTTTAGTTTGTGGGATCGCGTCACTCAGCTTCCTCTTCGTTCTGACCCAGCTGAACCCGATCGCGACCGTCTCCCGCAGCGAGATCATCACGGGCCATTTGATCGAGCACCAATTCTATCCAGCCTTCCTACGCGGAGCCGTTTTTGCCTGCGTTTTCGCATTCGTCGGGCTCGTCGGCGGCTACTATCACTACGTCGGATTCTTCGTCCAAAGCGACGCACCCGCGGTCGCGGTCCTCGGCCTTGCCTTCCGGGCCGTCTCGATCCTGTTCATGGTCTACGTCGATGAATTCATTTTTCGGAGTCGCTTCATGATCCACATCCGGGACGGGGCCCACCCGGTTCGGACGATCGTCCTCTGCGCGCTATTTTACACACTTTCGAAATCGCTCGAGTTTCACCTCGGCTGGGCTCACCAAGTCACGCTCGCGCTCCTCGGCACAGCGCTTTCGCTCCGTGCCTATTTGCACCGGAACTTCGCCGAAGGGGCAGGACTCCTCGCCGGATTTTTGATGATCGCCCACTGCGCGTTCAGTCTTCCAATATTCGGGAACGAGTCGCAGGGAATCATTCTCCTCCGGTACGATTTCCGTCTTGATGTCGACGTTCCGACGATTCGTTTTCTGACGGGTGGTCTTGGTGGCCCGCTGAGTAGCGTCGTGATCCAAGCGGTGATCCTCGGCGACATCCTTCGGAATATTTATCGCCAGAAGAAATCACTTTGGCCGCTCCGCAGCGCGGAGATAAGATAAGGATCTATGCAAAACACAGCGCCTACCGTTTCTCTCGGACTCATCGATCTCGTCTTGAGTGCGGGGATCATGGGAAAACTCATTCTCCTCCTTCTCCTCACGATTTCAGTATTTTGCTGGGCGATCATTTTCGCAAAGTATCGCACGCTGAAGATGGCCCACTCCGAAAACGGAAAGTTCCTTGGCTTCTTCTGGCAGTCAAAGAGCATGGACGAAATTTTTCAAAAAATCGATCAGTTCGCGCGCTCTCCTGTCGCGGCGGTTTTCCGGTCCGGCATGAAAGAACTTCGGAAACTTCCTGGCGGATTCGATCCGGCGACCGCGGGCCTCGAGGTCGAGAACGTTTCACGCTCTCTCACTCGCGCGGCGAACGACGAAGTCGCGCTCCTTGAGAAGCACGTGACCTGGCTTGCGACCACCGCGAGTGCGGCTCCGTTCATCGGCCTTTTCGGAACCGTCTGGGGGATCATGACTTCCTTCCAGCGTATCGGCGCTTCCGGCGCAGCGAATCTCGCCGTCGTGGCACCCGGAATTTCAGAAGCGCTCATCGCGACCGCGGCCGGCATCGGGGCGGCCATTCCCGCTGCGATTTTCTACAACTACTTCTTGAACCAAATCAAACGGGTCGCCCTCGACATCGACGGCTTCAATCAGGATTTCCTGAACATCGTTCGGCGTAGCCAGATTCAATCCCGGAGCGGCGCTCCCCGAGAGGTCTAAGCATGGGCTTTCAACCTTCGAAAACTCAGACTGCCCTTTCTGAAATTAACGTCACGCCGCTCGTCGACGTGATGCTCGTACTCCTCATCGTCTTCATGATTTCTGCGCCGCTCATGCAACAGGGGATTCAGGTCGACCTTCCGAAGGCGAACGCACCGACGCTCAGCGAGATTCCGGACCAGCTCGTCCTCGTCGTCGATAAGAACCGCACGCTGACCATGAACGGAAATAAAATCCCAGAAGGAACCCTCCGCGCTCGCCTCGCCGCGATCGCAAAGGCGAAACCGGAAATCCAAGTTTTTATCCAGGGCGACAAGTCCGTACCTTACGGAACGATTGCCGAAGTCATGGCGGAAGTGAAACAGGCTCAAATTACGCGGGTCGGTCTCGTGACCGAACCGGGAGACCCGAACTCCCGACTTTAGTCGGATAAGGGAAACGCATGGACGCGATTCGCGAAGATCGTCTCGGACGCGCACTCACTTGGTCCCTAGGTGGCCACGGAGCGATCGCCCTTTTCATCATCCTGAAGAGTCTTGTCTTCCCGGGAAATCCGATTCTCATCACGCCATCTCTGCGAGTCGATCTCGTCGGGCTTCCTGATCTCCTGAAAAAAGATCTCCCGAGCGTCTCGAAGACGCTCCCGAAATCTGATCTCCAAGAAAAGCTCGAAGAAGCAGCAAGCGCCGCGAAGAAAATTAAGCCGGCACGTATGGAAGAAGTCGCGAAGCCCGAAGAGATGGTGCTCGACCCGAAGAAGGTCGACGAGAAAAAAAGGGCAAAAGAAAAGGCCAAGAAAATCGATAACGCGCTTGCGAAGATTCGCGCACTCGACCGCCTGAATGACAAGAACGACGAAACGCCGGAAGACGACGATGCGATCATCATTAAGGGAAACCAACTCTCGAAAGGGACGAGCCTATCGGGGAACGCGCGTGAAAATGTCCAAGCTGGATATTACGATCTCGTCCGCGAAGCGCTCGTCGAATTTTGGTCCCTGCCGCCGTGGCTCGGACGTCAGAAGCTCGCGGCCCAGATCCAAATACGGATCGATCCGGCCGGCCACGTTCTTTCTTCGAAGTTCGTGAAGAACTCGGGCAATCCCCAATTTGACGAAGCCATTCTCAGTACGATCCGGGATGCCCAGCCGCTCCCGAAACCTCCGAAAGATCTCATCAGTTCCCTTTCCGACGACGGAGTCGTTGTCGGTTTCCCTCTCTAAGGAATGACCGCTATGAAAACGAAAATCTCCGCACTCCTTCTAATCTTCCTCGTTTCCTACGCGGCGTTCGCCGATGAAACGGCACCTGCTCCGGCGGGCCAACCCTATATCGCCGTCGGTCAGGCGAAGACGCGGAAAACGATCATCGGTCTTCCGGGATTCGTCGGACCGGCGAATTTAAAAACGGCTGGCGACAATACGCTCGAGACGATACGGACGGACCTCCTCTATATGGACTCGTTCCAAGTCCTCGAAGCGAGCGCCTACCTCGATAAATCGACGGGCGTGGCTCCGGGAAGTTTCCAGATGTCGAACTGGAGTTCGATCCAAGCCGAGTTCGTGTTCAAGGCCGAACTGAAGCCCACGGAAGGCGGCGGGCTCGCCCTCGAAGGTTATCTCTATAACGTCGCGAGTGGGTCGGCGGTGCTTACGAAGCGCTACCTCTCGAGTCTCGGCGACTTGAAGACTCTCTCCCACACCGTCGCGAACGACATCGTGAAAACGATCACGGGTCTTCCGGGGATTTTTCTCACGAAGGTCGCGATGGTCTGCGATCGGACGAAGCATAAAGAGATTTACGTAATGGACTTCGACGGCTCGAATACTCGCGAACTTACCCACCACCACTCGATCACTCTCACGCCGGCGTGGAGCCCGGACGGTACGAAGATCGCGTACTCGCTCATCGCGAAGAACAAGAAGAACATCAAAAACACGAACCTCTACGAATTCGACTTCAAGACGAGCCGGATCCGGATGCTCTCCGACCGCATTGGTATCAACAGCGGCGCGCACTCTCACCCGGATGGAAAGAAGATCGCGCTCACGATGAGCTTCCTCGGAAATCCAGAAATCATGGTTTTCGATCCGGATTCGAAGAGCGTCACTCGGCTAACGAACTCACCCGGCGTCGACGTCGATCCGAACTGGGCCCCGGACGGAAAGCACCTCTCGTTCGTTTCGAACCGAGCCGGAGCGGCGATGGTTTATCGCATGAACGCCGACGGTTCGGATGTGCGCCGCCTTACGTTCGCCGGCAGTTATAACGCCACGCCGTCCTGGTCGCCCCAAAACAACAAGATTGCGTTCGCCGGATGGATCGATGGTCGCTTCGATATCTTCCTCATGAACCCAGATGGCACGAACATCGAGCGCCTCACGAAGAATCAGGGAAACAATGAAGACCCTTCGTTTAGTCCCGACGGAAACTTCGTGGTCTTTAGTTCGAACCGCGCCGGTCAGAAAAACATTTATGCGATGAACATCGACGGAACTTTCGTCAAACGCCTCACTTACGGTCTCGGGGACTGCGTATCGCCGCGCTGGTCGAATACTCCAAAATAACCTAACCGATCCCTAAAACGACCCTCATCGGGGCCTAACAATCCGCGCGCACGCTTAAAACATGATAAACCATGCCGCAAAGCGCTTTCGCGAGGGGTTCGATCAACTCACTCTCACTTCGAAGTTCGTTAAGTCGAGGCTCCTCCGGAGTTACACGGCCAAAGTCGGAATCTACTTCGAAACAGATACCTACATCGTCAAGACCGCGGAATGCGCAGACGAAATCGACGAGTTACTGAAACTCCGCCACCGGGTTTTTCTCCAAGAACTCCAAGGAAAGCGGAAGCTGTTCCGGATCGATCTCGATCGCCACGATCTCGCTTGCGATCACCTGATGATCGTCGACCGTCTCAGCGGTCGGGCCGTCGGAACTTATCGTCTGCTTTCCTCCCACTTTTTCGAATCTTTCTACTCCGAGGGTGAATTCGATCTCGACCGCGTGAAGGAACTTCCCGGAGCGAAACTTGAACTCGGTCGGGCATGCATTGAAGCCACCCACCGTAACGGGATGGTGATCCAGCTCCTATG
The DNA here is from genome assembly GCA_038329315.1 of Bdellovibrionia bacterium. Lineage (GTDB taxonomy): Bacteria > Bdellovibrionota > UBA1018 > UBA1018 > UBA1018 > JACMQW01. The sequence goes on from JBBQMV010000069.1 coordinate 6,516, forward strand.
GCGCGGAATCACCGCCTACATGAAACGGACGGAAACCCGTTACCTTTTCGGCTGCTCGAGTGTCCAAACTCTCGATCCGTTCGTGATTCGTTCGACGACCTTCGCACTCCGCCGCTTCGGCCCGACGGAAGAATCGCTCGGCATCTTTCCAAAGAAGGGCTATCGCCCGGACGAATTCGATATGGATCTCACGACCCAGTCCGATACCGACCCGAAACCGGAACTTCCGCCCCTCGTCCTTTCCTATATCCGCGCCGGCGCGAAGATGGCGCCGACTCCCGCGGTCGACTGGGACTTCGGATGCGTCGATTTCTTCACTCTCCTGGATCGCGAGACACTCCCACCGGCCTACCAAAGAAAGTATTTCGGATCGGAAGAGTAACGTGAACCCGATTCGTACGTTCGCCGCCGCATCGATCCTCGAATCGTTTGTGATCTTCGGATCGGCGACGACCTTGATTCCGAATCGTGTCGCTCGCCTTAGCGCGCGCCTTCGCTTAAATCGCAATTTCGCGCGAGCGCTGGCGAGAGCGATCGGGCTCCGCGTCGAAGGCGGACTTCCCGCTCGAACACCGGGAAAAAACGGTCGAATTGTTCTCGCGAATCATACTTCCGTTCTAGATGCGATCGCACTCGCAACGCTCGACGACGTGATTTTCGTAACGAGTAGGGATATTACGGAATCCCTTCCCTTTCGGTGGTTCGCCACGATCGCCGGCGCCGCCTTCATCGAACGCCGAAACCGCGACGGCCGCACGGCGGAAATCGGCTTGCTCGAATCGCTCCTACGCGAAGGTCGTACGATCGTCCTCTTTCCCGAAGGAACGAGTACGGATGGCGGCGAAATCTTGCGCTTTAGAAACGGGCTACTCGTAGCGGCACTCCGCGTACCGGGAGTAGAAATCGTTCCGACTTGTCTACGGTATCTTACGATTGGCGGCGAAGCGGTCGGCGCTCATAACCGCGATCGCATTTTCCTCTACGCCGACATGTCGGTCGGCGCTCACCTCGTACGTATTTTTTCGAATCCCGAGGTATGCGTCGAAGCCGAAGCCTTCGCGCCTTTTCGGGCGAGTGATTTCACCGACGCCGCGAAACTCGCCGCGCATGCTGAGTTTCTCGTACGCTCGGTCTACTCGCCGATTAAGTAGTGCGCGAGATCCGCCGGCTTCTTGAAGAACTCAGTGAGCCCTGCCGCGCGAAGTTCCGCCTCTCCGCCATGACCCCAAAGAACGCCGACACAGTCGACGCCGTTCTTCCGCGCACCGATCGCGTCGTACTCCCGATCGCCGATCATCAGCACGTTCTTCGGATCGAGATGCTCCATCTTCAATCCATGCGCGATGACTTCGGCCTTATCGGAACGGGTATCGTCGAGTTCGGAACCGTAGACCCCGTTAAAGTATTCCGAGATCCCGAAATGTTCGAGAATCCGAACCGCGTAAACGCGCGGCTTCGAAGTCGCGAGGTAAATCTTAGCCCCGTGACCCTTCACCCTCGCGAGCAGTTCCGGAATTCCGTCGTAAAGGGTGTTTTCGAATATCCCCTGGGCTTCGTAAGTCTCACGGTAAAGCTCTAAAGCGCGACCCGCCTCGCCTTTCCGAGCCGAACCGAGAAGCTTTTTGAAGGACTGCTTCAAAGGAGGACCGATGCACCAAATGAGTTCTCGCTGCGGCGGCGACGGAACACCCAATTTTTCTAAGGCGTAGGCGATTGAACGCGTAATTCCGATCCAAGGGTCCGTAAGGGTACCGTCGAGATCGAAGAAAAAAACCGGCTTTCGAAGATGGGTATGCACCCTCGAAGCTTACCCGAACTCCAGAAAAGGAAAAGGCCCCGAGAAATCTCGGAGCCTTCTCTTCGATTTACAGAAGTCGCTCATTAAGCAGTCTTCTTGGTCTCGCCGAGCCACCATTGCTTAGCCCAAGTAGTTTCGGTGCGGTCGACCCAAGGGTTCGTGCGCACTTCTTTCCAAACAAACTTTTCGAGATCGTCCCAGTTCTTGGCGTCGACCCAAACCATCGCGTCCCAAGAACCGGTCGTCGACCAAACGCCCTTAACCCAGCCGTTCTTCGACCAGTTTTCCCAAGCGTTCTCCGGAGTGCCCGGCTTCCACTTCACATGTACCCAAGCTTGCCAATTTCCAGCATTTGCCATCGTAGAAATCTCCTACCGTTATGTTAGCGGAAAGCAGGGGAGCGGCGCGAAGAAAAATCTCGTAGAATCAGCGCCAATCCCCAGACGCTGAACGCGACCATCATAAATGCCCAAGCGGCTAGCCAACCCCGGTCGATGAAGAGTCCGGAAAGAATTGGAGCGACGATCGAACTCATCGAATTCAGTCCCTGGATAAGGCCCATCATTCGGCCTTGCTCGTGGCGGCCCGCCTGGCGCGAAACGAGCGCGGTTAGCGACGGGCGAAGACTGCCGGTACCGAACGCCGAAAAAGTGGCGGCGAGAATCAGGATCGGAATTGAATGCGCGAATCCTAAAATCAGATATCCGATCGCGGCACTCACAAACGCCCAAATAATAAGCCGCTCCTCGCCATAACGCTTCACCATTTTCGCGAGGAAGCCACCCTGGATGAAAATGCCGAGCAGTCCAGTGTAAGCGAAAAGGTAACCGACTTCGCGCGGACCGAAGGCCACTCCGTGCCAGTCGAAACGCCGTTCGGCGAAAAGAGCGATGCCGGCGAGGAAAAACGAGAACGCCAGAAAGAACGCGCAGAATTGATAAAGCGTCGACGCGATTTTCGGATTCTTGAAATCTTTTCCGTAAGCGCCGAATGAAAAAAGCCCAAGCTTCCGCTCTTCCCCAGGACTCACGTGACAAGCCGGTTCCGGAAGAATGAAAACTGTTCCGAGAATACTGAGAAACGAAAGCCCGCACGCCAAGTAGACGGGATAGACGATACCATAGTGCGAAAGAAAACCCGACAGCGCGGGCCCGATCAGGAATCCGAAACCGAACGCCATCCCGATGATTCCGAAAGACTTCGCACGATCTTCGGGCGGCGTGACATCGGCGATATAGGCTTGGGCGACCGAGAGATTTCCGGCGGTCGAACCGTCGATGAGGCGCGAGAGGAAAATCATCCAGAGCACATTCGCGCGCGCGAGAATAATGAAACCGATCAGCGTTCCGACCTGACTAATGATCAAAACCGGACGGCGACCGAAACGATCCGAGAGCGCGCCGAGAAAGGGTCCCGAAATGAGCTGACAGGCCGCGTATGCGGATACGAGAAGGCCGACAATCGAAGGCGAAGCGCCGTAGCGTTCCGCATAAAAGGGAAGGAGCGGAATCACGAGCGTGAGACCGAGAACATCGACGGCGATGATCATAGAAATCGAAAGAAGGTGTGATCGCTTCACCCTTCGAAAATAACACGAAATGAGAACGAGCGGATTAGTTCCCGCGCGGTGCCCGCATTGCTTCCGCAATTGCGTTCATCTGGGCTTCCATCGCTTCCGCGTGGACGCAGGGTGCGTACCCCTCGCTAGGCACGATCTCGATCGACGCGACGAACCCGAGGTTCGCGGTATCGACCTTACGCTTC
>JBBQMV010000070.1:0-9949 GCA_038329315.1 Bdellovibrionia bacterium
ACTAAAACCCAAAGATCGCGTCGATTCATTTTTCCGGCGACCGTACTTAAATCTTTAAAGCCGTAGAGGTAGTCGAGATCGATCACCGCAGATAATAGCGGCATAACCGGATATTTCCCGCGGACACCTGCTTTAAGGCCGTAGTCCACTTTCGCTAGCGCGACGTCGGCGAAATCGGCGTCCGAGCTCGTGCCGTCGGCGAGCGTAGTCGACACACTGCCGAGACCTGTAGAAAAATAGAGTCCACCCGAAAAAGAGACAAACGGTAGGGTGGTGTAGGCGGCCTCTGCGGTGAGTCCGAGATTTTTATACTGAGTGACGGAATCACCAGCCGAAGAGGTTCGCTTAAAACCGCGGTTCTGGAAAAAAAGTCCTCCGCGGAGAAGTACCGGACCCAGGGGAAGGATATCGGAGGTGCCCTTGATCACGAGGCCGGACTTGGATCCGTAGGTGATGCCAGCGGGAGCGTCGGTCGAGTAATGATTCGAGCCGAATCCTATACCTCCGACTAAGGTTCCTTCGTGGGCGAATGCGGAGATGGAAACGAAAGCGAGGAGGACCGTTAAGCGGATCGGTTTCATTTGATTTTCCTTTTCTGTGAGGATTTGAGTTTGGGTGGGACGTCCTGCGACTACAACGGCAAATATTTCCGCGTATCTTTTGTGTCACACTCGAACGCTCGCGGATTACCGGCGTCGAAATTTTCTACGGAGAAATACCGCGACATAGAGAGTGCAGGAATGTTGACGGTCTTCGCTAAATGCCGGCATTTTCTGCCGAATTCTTCGCGTTTCTCGCGAGTTAGGATTCACGGTTCCACGCTTTCCTTTTGTATCCTCGCGAAATGTCCGTAGGCTTATGAGTACGAGACCGCTCTCTCGATTTTCTCAACCCAACCGAAAGGCAATGAATCTCCATGCTCAAAAGATACTTACTAGGACTCGCCCTCATCGGAGCGACCGCGAGTCTCGTCGCGTGTACCACGACCTCGAAACACGCGGATAACGGCAATCAATCAAGTCGCGAAATCGCGAGCGAGCACAACGGCGTGATCGGATACGCGGGTCGTAATGGCTATGCCGGCGGCGACGGTTACGCAGGGTCCGGCGGACAGAACCAAGTCATCAATGTCTCCGACGGAAAGTCGCTCACGCTGAGCGCGGTCGGTGGCGACGCCAGCAATGGTGGAAACGGCCAAAACGGCGAGAATGCATCGGATTGTAGCCAACCCGTGAACATCATGCGCGACGTGGTCGGCGCTCCGGGCGGTAACGGCGGCCCGGGCGGTATGGGCGGCACCGGCGGTCACGGCGGCGACTCGACGATTTACTATACGAGCGACGCCCAACTTCGGAACGTTTTCATCAACGCGGCCGGTGGTCGCGGTGGCATCGCGGGTAATCCAGCCGGCGGCGGGCAAGGCTGCCGTTGTGAACGTTACTCCTGGCGCGTAGAGCACCAAGAATGTCCACCGGCGCCTAAGCCGGTCCCGGGCAAGCCCACTCCTCCGGCTCCTCCGTGTAGGACGGTTTTGGTCGAATTCCGGTGTTCGAACGGACGTCCGGGCGGCATTCCGATCAACGCGAGTTCGAACGGACTCGACGGAGCTCCCGGCCAAGTCGTCATTATCAAGAGCGCGAAGGAGCTTCCTGCAGATGCGCCTTCGGATTCGATCGATGTCGCGAACGTCAATTCGGCCCAATCGAATCTCCTCATGAACAACTTCGCTACGGCAACCGGCATGATCGGCAAACTCCAAGGCGGATCCGTCGTTCAAGACGAGTATCAATACTTCACCCGTACGATCCGTAAGACGGTCACGTATAAGTGGAGCGCAGAAACTCAACCGGGCGATTTCGCCGGCCAGCACATCAACGTCTACATGGATACCGACGGCACGGTTACCGCCTCGGCTCCGGTCGGACAAGCAATGTTGGCCGATATCAATGTCACGAACACCGCTACGGGTGCCGTGGTTGAAATTCTCCACGCTGCGAACTCGAACACGTTCTTCAACTTCGACGGTGAAATCATCGGCGACGGCGCTGGCACTGAGCTCGTCCTTACGGACAAGAGCGGAGTGGGTAGCTTCGTCGGAACCGACTTCAACCTGAACATCCGTTCCGGTGGCGGTTTCATCGGCTTCATCATGGTCGGCCGCTATAACGGTCGGGTCGATCCTCAGTTCATCACCCCATCTTCGAATACCGACGCTTCGGGACGCAAGGTGAACACGCTCACGATCGCGATCGGTAAACTTCCTGGCATCAAGGCGAAAAAGCTCTGGGCCAATAAGAAGATCAAGATCGCAACGACGATTACCCGTACGCTCGGTGGCCAGGCGCTTAGCCAGACGCTCCCGATCGAACGCCGTCGCGAATAGTTCGCTCGTCAGTAAAAGAAAAGGCCCCATCCGATTTTCGGGTGGGGCCTTTTTCATTTCGGGCTTCCGAAATTAAGGGATTCGGCCGCCGAGGCTCAAAACGCGGATCCATTTCCAAATCGGCTCGGGCGGCAAAACCGACTTCACGAAGTAGCCGAGCATCGCTCGGGAAATGAGTGCGGTCATACGGTCTGCGAAAAGCCGCCCTGCCTCGACGTTGGCGAGCGCCGGGCGACCGGTATAGCCGACGACCGGATGAATCTTCGACCACTGCATACCGAGCTCCGCGAACTCGATCTCGCGCGCGGTCTTCTCACGACCCCGCGCGCGGAACCACCGCGCGATTCCGAGGAAGAACGGAGACGATCGGAGCGGCGGACACGGCGGAACCGATTTCAAGTTCTTCGCCACCGATTCGGGACGCCAGTGAAGCATGAGCGAAGTCTCGAAAAAACCGGCGTGGAAATCGGCCGAAAAGGTATCGGCGCAGATTTTCCGTTCCGCCGCGTCCGGAATGGTCGCGAAAACGGAATCATACTCGGCGATTTTCAGCTCCACGCTTTCGTTCATGACGACGTTCATCGGAGCCATCGCTTGAATTCCCCAGGAGCGCAGGAGTTTTACGCCGTCGTCGATTGCGAGATTATGGTGGGGTTCCCCGTGGAAGGTCATGAGAATCACGCGTTTCGCGCCGAGGGTGCGAAGTCCACGGCACGTATCGAGCATGAGCCGCCGAACCTCACGGTAGCGGTGATGAATGGTTCCACGAGTGGGAACCGCGCCGCATCCGACGCGAAGGGTGGAATACACGAGGAGCGGCCAGTCGGTTCCTGCGGCCCGCATGCGGTCATAAGTTTCCGAAATCGCACCGAAGCTGAGAATCGTATCCGTATCGAGCGGAAGGTGCGGGCCATGGTATTCGACCGGGTTAAAGAAAACGACGACGGGAGCGCCCGTAGCCAGGAGCGGCCCCGTTTCCTCGTTTGGAATTTCGCAGAGATAAATCGGTATTGCCATGGGTTCGAGTCTACTCGTCGTAGTGATGCAATTAAACGGCTCCATTCTTGGGTGATTAAATTTTGACGGCTGATTCCTTGAACGTTCTCCTCCATACTAATGAAAAGGACGATATCCCATGAAAGCGAACGGTTACGCTTTATCCGATCCGGGTCTCAAGCGGTCGGCGAATGAAGATTCTTACTTGATGGACGAAGAGCTCGGTCTCTTCGTGGTTTGCGACGGCGTCGGCGGTCACGTCGCTGGCGGAACCGCGAGCGACATGGCCGGGAAGATGATTCGCCAAGTAGTCAATGATGGTCGAACGATCATTCAAAAATACAATGCAGATCGTTCGCTGAAAAATCGCGCGGTCGTCGCCGGCCTTCTCCAGAAAGCGATTCAGACCGCGAACGAGCAGATTTATCGGATGGCCGAAGTCGACGTCGTGAAACGCGGAATGTGCACGACGGTCGTTGCACTCATTGTTCTTGAGGATTACGCGATTCTCGCCCACGTCGGTGATTCGCGGATTTATCTTCACCGTACGAACCAAATTCACCAGCTCACCGAAGACCACAAGTACGCCATCGAAATGGTGAAGCGTGGCCTAATGAAGCCGGAAGAGGCGATGAAGTCGCCGCAAGCAAACGTGCTCACTCGAGCCGTCGGAATTCAGCCCTCGGTCCAAGTCGATACGCTCCAACTCGAATTGGCGAGCGGCGATCTCTTCCTGCTTTGTTCGGACGGCCTTCATAACTACGCCGATCGGAACGAACTAAAAACGCGGTTCGCGGGCGCCGATCCGAAAGCGCTCCCGGGCCAGCTCGTCGAATTTGCGAAAGCATCCGGCGGTGCAGATAACGTCACTGCGATTTGCGTGAAGCTCGAAATGGAAAAGACGGCGAAGGACGATGTCGTCGATGCGCTGAAGAAGACGGAAATTTTCGGGAAGATCCCGATGTTCCGTTATCTCGGCTACACCGAAATGACGAAGGTCCTCTCCATCGCGCACTTGAAGCAATACGCGGCGGGTTCCGCCGTCGTGAACCAGGGCGATCCGAGTGACGAAATGTACATTATCGCGGCGGGCGAGACCGACGTTCTGAAGAACGGTGTAAAGATCGCCGAACGGAAGAAGGGCGACTTTTTCGGCGAGATGGGAATTTTCGACAACGCTCCTCGCTCGGCGACGGTCAGCGCCCGAACCGCGGTGACGGCCATTACATTGCACCGGAAGGACCTTCTCGAACTTTTGCGTCAGGAATCGCAAATCGCCGTAAAGCTCCTTTGGGCGCTGAACCGCGAGTTGAACGAGCGCATTCGGAAAGCCAGTGAAGACGTCGCGAATCGTTCGGGAGTGGCGAAACCACCCGTTCCGGACGCGACTGACGTTGGTCTTCCATTCAGCCTCGAGATCGTACGCTAAAGATCTAACGCGCGATTCCATAGGAATCATCTTGCCCTGATGTTTCCCCTCAGACATACCGGATGGCCCACCTATCCATCGATCTGAGGAGAAAACTCGACATGAAATTGAAAGTCCTTTCCGCCGTTGCGTGCCTTACATTCGCCAATCTCACCCTCGCGGCGGACGCCCCTCCGGCGGACGGATGGAAAAATGAATCTCAGGCCGGCGTCGTCATGACGAACGGTAACTCCGACACGACGACCGAAACGGTCGGCGAAATCGCCTCGTACCAATTCGGTGAGAACGTTGTGAAGTTCACGGCGAACTACCTCTATCAAAAGAGCATGGACGTCGTTTCTGGAAAAAGCTGGAGCCTTGGCCTTCGCTATGAGCGCATCTTGAACGACAAGTTCAGCGTGTTCGTTGGAGAATCGGTCGAAGGAAACCAATTCGCGGGCGTGAACCAGCGGTATAACACCGACGTCGGCGGAAAGTACTCGATCGTTAAGGACGACACCTTTACGTGGTTTGCAGAAGCCGGTTATCGCTACACGAAGGAGAACCTGATCCTCCTGAGCCGGCACCTCCACTACGCACGCGCCTACACGGAAATCGAAAAGAAATTTTCGGCGACCGTATCGATGAAGTACTGGCTCGAATACCTTCCGAACCTCACGATTTCGAACGACTGGCAGATGAACACCGAACTCAGCCTCTCGGCAGCGATCTCGAGCGTTTTCGCGGTGAAGAGTGCCTACAACGTAAAATACGACAACCAAATCAACGGACCGGGTCTCGTGAAGACGGATAAAGCTTTCACGACTTCCCTCGTCGCCAAGTTCTAACTCGGGAGAATGATTTTATGACGAAAGAATTTATCGGTTTTTTGAAGCAGTACGGTGTGATCGGCCTCGCGATCGCCGTAATCATCGGTGGCAAACTGAACGAACTCATTACGAGTATCGTGAGTGACCTCCTCATGCCGCTCGTATTCCAGCCGGCGCTCAAGGCCGCGAACGTCGATGACATTCGTAAATTGAATTTCAACGGAATCCTTTATGGAAAGGTTCTGGGCTCGGCGATCGACTTCTTGATCGTCGCATTCGTCGTTTTCATGATTGCGAAGAAGCTCTTGAAAGAAGAGACCGTCGCGAAGAAATAAGGGGGCGAATAGAGCCTGTCACGGGACAGGTTTTCGATCCGGAATCCGGTCATAGCTTACCGCGCGACTTTTAGGCGGCCATTCGTCGATTTCGCGAGCGGGCTCGTCTCGATATAGTACTCGAAGTCGCCCTCATAGGCGCGGAGAGCGCCATGGTCGACTTCGAAGACCCGTCCGGCGACTTCGCGGAGAAAGTGCCGATCGTGGCTAACGAGTGCGACGGTGCCGTCGAAGTTCTTGATCGCCTGAAGGAGAACTTCGCGCGACTTGATGTCGAGATGGTTCGTCGGTTCGTCGAGGATGAGAAAATTCACCGGCGTCGCGAGAATCGTCGCGAGGACGACGCGGCTCTTTTCGCCACCCGAAAGAATTCCGATCTTCTTTTCTGCGTCGTCTCCCGAAAACAGAAACGCGCCGAGGAGATTTCGAACGAAGCCGATCGTCGCTTCCGGAATGCGGTCGTAGATTTCTTGGAAGATCGTCTTATTCGGGTTCAGCACGTCGAGCGAACTTTGCGAGAAGTAGCCGATCTTTACGTTCGCACCGATCACGCACGTGCCGTTCGTGGCGTCCGTTTGGCCGGCCATGATTTTCAGAAGCGTCGATTTGCCGGCGCCGTTCACGCCGACGATTGCGATCTTATCGAGTCGCTGAATATAGCCGTCCAGTCCGGAGAATACCGGTTTCGGCGCGCCATCTTCGCGCGAATAAGTCTTTCCGAGTCCGGTAAACCGAACGACGTCATTTCCGCTCCGGGGTGGAGGCGTGAAGTCGAAATTCATCACGCGGTCTTCGGCGGGAATTTCGATCATTTCGATTTTATCGAGTTTTTTCACGCGCGACTGGACCTGGGCCGCGTGTGAAGCACGGGCCGCGAAACGGGCGATAAATTCGTGTTCTTTAGCGAGCATGTCCTGCTGCTTCTGGTGGGAGGCGAGGAGCTGTTCTTTCCGAATCTCGCGCTCTTGCAAATAGAAGTCGTAGTTTCCGCTGTAAGTGGTGATCGTTTTATTCGCGACTTCGACGATTCTCTTTACGATCCGGTTCATGAATTCCCGGTCGTGGCTCGTCATGACGATCGCGCCCTTGAAGTTTTGGAACCACTCCTCGAGCCAGAGGATCGATTCGAGATCGAGATGGTTCGTCGGTTCGTCGACGAGGAGAATATCCGGATTCAGCGCGAGAATTTTCGCGAGCGCGATCCGCATTTTCCAACCACCGGAAAACTCTTCGACTTGGCGGTTATAATCGTCCGGCCCGATTCGAAGACCGGTGAGGATCGCTTGGGCACGCGATTCGAGATCGTACCCGCCGCGCAATTCGAATTCCGACTGCACTTCGCCATAGCGCTCGACGGTCTTCATCATCGCGTCGTCATCGAGTGGTTCGCCGAGTTTTACTTCGAGTTCTGCGAGTTCTTTCGCGAGGACGGAAATTTTTCCGGCGCCTGCCATGACTTCTTCGAGCGCGGAACGCCCCTTCATTTCGGCGACGTCTTGAGAAAAATAACCGATGACCGCGCGTTCAGCGATATTCACTTCGCCGCGGTCTACGCCTTCTTCACCGACGATGATCCGAAAGATGGTGGATTTTCCGGCGCCATTCGGGCCGACGAGGCCGATTTTATCTCCGGCACGAACTTGGAAGCTCGACTCGGAGTAGAGGACGCGGGTGCCGTATTGCTTGGAAATGTTCGTCAGGTGGATCATCGGAGTGCGTTGTTTAACAGACCGCGTCCGCGTCTGAAATGACTTTTCCTAACCGGACAGTAACGCAATCGGTCATACTTGCCAATTCGGCCTCCTGGCGTTTTTATACAGAAATGAAAATTCAAATGACCGATCCGATCCGCAAGAAAATCTGCAAAATCGAAAACACGATGATGAAGCAGAAGGCGGAACTCGCCAAACTTCGCCAGAAGTCGAAACCCCAGGCCGTATCGGACTACGTGCTGAAGACGACCGAAGGAAAACCGGTGAAGCTTTCTTCGCTCTTCGGAAAGAAGGACGAACTCATCCTCGTTCACAATATGGGATCGTCCTGCCCGTACTGCACGCTCTGGGCGGACGGATTCATCGGACTTCAGAAACACCTCGAAAATCGGGCGGCGTTCGTCATCGAAACCCCGGAGGCACCGAAAGCGATTACTGCGTTTCGGAAGAAGCGGGGTTGGAACTTCACGATGGTCTCAAGCCTTGGAAGCCCATTCCGGAACGACATGGGCTACGAGTTTAAGGGTGATCCGGGACCGGGCGTCTCGACGTTCGTGAAAAAAGGCGGAAAGATTTTCCGGGTCGCCGACACCGGTTTCGGCGCGGGCGATAATTTCTGCGCGATGTGGGACCTGAACGATCTACTCCCAAAGAGCGACTGGGGCCCTGAGTTTCGCTATTAATCAATTCGTCTTAAACTGCCGGAAGTAGGTCAGAAGTCCGTCCCGAATTCCGGTCGAGATCGCCTCGAGTCGAGAAGGGTAGCGGAACGTCGTCCCGTGGTACGTCGCCGACTGATCAAGCCGCGTGAGCTGCGGGAACTCTTTTACATAGTCGTAGTGGAAGGCTTCGAAGAACGCCGATAGCCCGGTGGTCGCGCGTTTCGTCTCGAAGATGTTCCTCGCGAAAACGCCGTCGGCGACTTTCACCGTCGTAGGCACGTTCGAGGCGTCGGTGAGGAGCTTTACGCCGAGGTTCTTCGAAACTTGGTCGACGAGGATTTTCGCCATTCGAGCGGACTGCTTCCAGCGGCGCACGTCCACGAGATGTTTGAGAAGATCGGCCCGCATGTTCTTCGGTCCGGTTTCGTTTTTCCGAATGGCGCCCGGAACGTAAACCGAAACATCGTCGCCGTCGGTTTGGAGTTTATCGACGAGCTGCGAGTCGAAGTGGAGGTCGATGAAGATATCCGGATTCGCGGCTTCGGCGAACTTCGCGCGCGCGTCCATGTCTTCCTGGAGAAAAAGCATCACTTTCCCAGAGTAGGTGCTCATTTTCCGAACTTCCGGCGCCTTCGGGAGAAGGCGGATGATGTCGGTATCACTCATCGCGAGGAAGCGGGTCATCCAGTCGTCGCGACTCTTATAATAGTAGTCCGCCATGCGGGCGGCCGGATTGAAATTGTCCCAGGTGTAGGGAGTGACCGGTGCGATATCGGTGCGGGTGAGCAGTACGGTCGCGCCGAGCTTTTCGAGTTCGTTCGCGAGAAGTTTCGCAGTCCAGAGCGTGATCTCACCTTCGGCGACGGTTTTTCCGCCGACGGTGACGTACTTACCGTCTTTATCGTTCCAAAACGCCGAGCCCATATGTCCCGGATCGATGACGACGCGCAAGCCGGTGAATGGGCTAGTTTGGCCCGAAAGCGTGGACCGGGAAATCCGGTCGAGACGAGAAAGGAGTTCCGGCGAATCCTGACTGGTGGTCGCGCCGGTCGCGAGTTCGTAATCGGCCGAATCGTTCGTTCCGCTCGGAGCAAAGTAGCTCGGGTAGAGTTCGAGACGCGAAGGTGTGATCGAAAGGTAACGGCGAAGGCCGCCGTCCGGATCGATGAACGGTGCGATCTCGAGTAGGTCGGCAGTGCTCACCTTTCCCGCGTCCGGGAACGCGCTGAAGTCGGGTTCTTTCTCGAGTGGAATTCCGAGGGTTTTGAGGGCGAGCTCGAATTTGCGAAGGCTTTCGGTTTGGGCGAACGCACTCGGTACGAGAGACGCGCTCAAAAGCGCGAACATTAAGAATTGAGCCTTCATGGCGGAAGCCCCCCAGCTTCGTTAAAACTCAGATAGCGTTAGTTTCTCCGAAATTCGTGGAATCGACAGGGAAAATATCACGAATTTTCAGCCTTGACACGTCGCGTTATAGATGGGATGGTGCGCTCGAATTGGGGACCACGCTTATGATGAAGACTCTCTCCCTCCGTCCGATTTTTGCTCTCGCGCTCGGGATGTCCGGATGTGGCCAAGGCTCCGTTGAGGCGCGGCTAGATCCCGTCGACAGCGCAGATACGA